>NZ_JBQZXE010000038.1:0-28380 GCF_053555855.1 Shigella sp. SIG3 | reverse complement strand
AAAAATGGCGGATCTGGTGAAAGCGAAGAGAGCCAAAATTATTGGCAATGGCGCGAAACTGGAAGAAATTATCGCCTGTCTGGATAATTTCGATTTGTGGGTGAATATCGTAACCCCAAATTAATGTCACTCGCTTTTGGGGGCGCTGAAGCCCCCAAAAGCATTTATTTTAAAAATATATACAGCCAATTAATAAATAAAATATATAAGTTATGAATGCGGTGGCTGGATAAAGCTATTTTTATTCATCGAGAAAATAGCCATACTGACGCCTTCAATGGATATTGATATTCACTACAGATATTGTTCGCAGCAGACAGGATGTATTTAATATGCCAACAGTTCTCTCTCGCATGGCGATACACCTCAAAAAAACAGCCTGGATAATTCCCGTCTTCATGGTTTCGGGATGCTCATTATCTCCGGCAATCCCGGTGATCGGCGCTTATTATCCCAGCTGGTTTTTCTGCGCCATTGCCAGCCTTATTTTGACGCTCATCACGAGGCGAGTTATTCAGCGGGCAAATATCAATCTGGCATTTGTCGGAATTATTTATACCGCCCTTTTTGCTCTCTACGCCATGCTGTTCTGGCTGGCATTTTTCTAATCTATTTGAGACGCGCTCATGGAAAGTACGCCGAAAAAAGCACCTCGCAGTAAATTCCCTGCTCTGTTAGTGGTTGCGTTGGCGCTGGTTGCCCTTGTTTTCGTTATCTGGCGCGTAGACAGTGCGCCATCAACTAATGACGCTTACGCGTCAGCAGATACCATTGATGTGGTGCCGGAAGTCAGCGGTCGCATTGTAGAACTGGCGGTCACCGACAACCAGGCGGTGAAACAGGGCGATTTGCTGTTCCGCATCGACCCGCGCCCGTACGAAGCCAACCTGGCGAAAGCCGAAGCCTCCCTCGCGGCGCTGGATAAGCAAATTATGCTCACCCAGCGTAGCGTTGACGCCCAACAGTTTGGTGCCGACTCGGTTAATGCCACGGTAGAAAAAGCCCGTGCCGCCGCGAAACAGGCCACAGATACATTACGCCGCACCGAGCCATTACTGAAAGAGGGTTTTGTCTCAGCAGAAGACGTTGACCGTGCAAGAACGGCGCAGCGCGCCGCAGAAGCGGATATTGCCCTGACCAAACTACATCTGGAAATGACGACCGTTCGCGCGCCATTTGATGGCCGGATCATTTCCCTCAAAACCTCCGTCGGGCAATTTGCTTCTGCCATGCGCCCTATTTTTACCCTCATCGACACTCGTCACTGGTACGTGATCGCCAACTTCCGCGAAACCGATCTGAAAAATATTCGCTCAGGTACACCCGCAACGATTCGCCTGATGAGTGACAGCGGCAAAACCTTCGAGGGTAAAGTGGATTCGATTGGCTACGGCGTGCTACCGGATGACGGCGGCCTGGTGCTGGGCGGCCTGCCAAAAGTGTCTCGTTCTATTAACTGGGTCCGCGTTGCCCAGCGTTTTCCGGTCAAAATCATGGTCGATAAACCTGACCCGGAAATGTTCCGCATCGGCGCTTCGGCAGTCGCTAATCTTGAGCCGCAATAATGAGCGCGCTCAACTCCCTGCCATTACCGGTGGTCAGGCTGCTGGCGTTCTTTCATGAAGAGTTAAGCGAGCGGCGACCCGGCCGCGTGCCGCAGATCGTGCAACTCTGGGTAGGCTGCCTGCTGGTGATTCTGATCTCGATGACTTTTGAGATCCCTTTTGTGGCGTTATCGCTGGCAGTGCTGTTTTACGGTATTCAGTCGAACGCGTTTTACACCAAATTTGTGGCGATCTTGTTTGTGGTTGCCACGGTGCTGGAGATCGGCAGCCTGTTTTTGATCTACAAATGGTCATACGGCGAACCGTTGATCCGATTGATCATCGCCGGGCCGATCCTGATGGGCTGCATGTTTTTGATGCGCACCCATCGGCTGGGACTGGTCTTTTTCGCTGTCGCCATTGTCGCCATTTACGGGCAAACCTTCCCCGCCATGCTCGACTATCCGGAAGTAGTCGTGCGCTTAACGCTGTGGTGTATCGTTGTTGGCCTCTATCCAACCTTGCTGATGACGTTAATCGGCGTGCTGTGGTTTCCCAATCGTGCCATTACGCAAATGCATCAAGCGCTTAATGATCTGCTTGATGATGCCATTAGCCACCTGACGGACAGCCTCGCACCGCTACCCGAAACGCGGATTGAAAGAGAGGCGCTGGCGCTGCAAAAACTGAATGTCTTTTGTCTCGCGGACGATGCCAACTGGCGAACTCAAAGCGCATGGTGGCAAAGCTGCGTGGCAACGGTAACCTACATTTACTCGACGCTGAATCGCTACGATCCCACCTCTTTTGCTGATTCTCAGGCAATTATTGAATTTCGGCAAAAATTAGCCTCAGAAATCAACAAGCTGCAGCATGCCGTTGCTGAAGGTCAGTGCTGGCAAAGCGACTGGCGGATCAGTGAAAGTGAAGCGGTGGCGGCACGGGAATGTAACCTGGAGAATATCTGCCAGACGTTGTTACAACTGGGCCAGATGAACCCGAATACGCCGCCAACGCCCGCCGCCAAACCGCCATCAATGGTCGCCGATGCTTTTACCAATCCAGACTATATACGCTACGCGGTAAAAACATTGCTCGCCTGTTTGATCTGCTACACCTTTTACAGCGGCGTGGACTGGGAAGGCATTCACACCTGTATGCTGACCTGCGTGATCGTCGCTAATCCAAATGTCGGTTCGTCGTACCAGAAGATGGTGCTGCGTTTTGGCGGGGCCTTTTGCGGCGCGATTCTGGCGCTGTTATTCACGCTACTGGTCATGCCCTGGCTGGACAATATTGTCGAATTGCTGTTTGTGCTGGCACCGATTTTCCTGTTGGGCGCATAGATTGCCACCAGCTCTGAACGCTCTTCTTATATCGGCACACAGATGGTGGTCACCTTCGCGCTCGCCACGCTCGAAAACGTTTTTGGCCCAGTGTACGACCTGGTGGAAATTCGCGATCGCGCCCTGGGTATCATCATTGGTACCGTGGTGTCCGCGATGATTTACACCTTTGTCTGGCCTGAAAGTGAAGCGCGCACGCTGCCGCAAAAACTGGCTGGCGCGCTGGGTATGTTAAGTAAAGTAATGCGGATCCCACGCCAGCAGGAAGTCACGGCTCTGCGCACTTATCTGCAAATTCGTATCGGTCTGCATGCGGCGTTTAATGCCTGTGAAGAGATGTGCCAACGCGTGGCGCTGGAGCGTCAACTGGACAGCGAAGAACGCGCCTTACTGATTGAACGTTCGCAAACGGTTATTCGTCAGGGCCGCGATATCCTTCACGCCTGGGATGCCACCTGGAATTCGGCGCAGGCGCTGGATAACGCACTACAGCCGGACAGAGCAGGTCAGTTTGCCGACGCCCTGGAGAAATACGCTGCCGGTCTGGCAACCGCACTCAGCCGTTCTCCTCAAATAACGCTTGAAGAGACACCCGCCTCGCAGGCCATCCTGCCCACCTTATTAAAACAGGAGCAACACGTCTGCCAGCTTTTCGCCCGCTTGCCAGACTGGACAGCCCCGGCATTAACGCCCGCCACGGAACAGGCACAAGGAGCCACGCAATGATCAATCGTCAACTTTCACGTCTGCTGTTGTGCAGCATTCTCGGCAGCACGACGCTGATTTCCGGCTGTGCCCTGGTACGTAAGGATTCTGCGCCTCATCAACAGCTCAAACCGGAACAAATCAAACTGGCCGATGATATTCATCTTGCCAGCTCCGGCTGGCCGCAGGCGCAGTGGTGGAAACAACTCAATGACCCGCAGTTGGATGCCCTGATCCAACGGACGCTAAGTGGTTCACACACCCTCGCCGAAGCGAAACTGCGGGAAGAAAAAGCGCAATCGCAGGCCGATTTGTTAGATGCCGGTTCACAGTTGCAGGTGGCAGCGTTAGGGATGCTTAACCGCCAACGTGTCTCGGCGAACGGCTTTTTAAGCCCTTATGCGATGGATGCGCCCGCACTGGGGATGGACGGGCCGTACTATACGGAAGCCACAGTAGGTTTGTTTGCCGGACTGGATCTTGATTTGTGGGGTGTGCATCGCTCAGCGGTTGCCGCCGCCATTGGCGCGCATAATGCCGCGCTGGCAGAAACCGCAGCAGTAGAGCTATCGCTGACCACGGGCGTAGCGCAGCTTTATTACAGTATGCAGGCCAGCTATCAGATGCTCGATCTGTTAGAACAAACTCGCGATGTGATTGATTACGCGGTGAAAGCGCACCAAAGTAAAGTGGCGCACGGTCTGGAAGCACAAGTGCCTTTCCACGGCGCGCGGGCACAGATTCTGGCGGTCGATAAACAAATTGCTGCCGTCAAAGGGCAAATCACCGAAACGAGAGAATCTCTGCGCGCATTGATTGGCGCGGGAGCCAGCGATATGCCGGAGATCAAACCTGTGGCATTACCACGAGTCCAGACCGGCATTCCGGCGACACTCTCTTATGAGTTGCTCGCCAGACGCCCGGATCTGCAAGCCATGCGCTGGTATGTTCAGGCGTCATTAGATCAGGTGGATTCCGCGCGGGCGTTGTTCTATCCGAGCTTTGATATCAAAGCGTTTTTCGGCCTTGATGCCATCCACCTAGATACCTTATTCAAAAAAACCAGTCGCCAGTTCAACTTCATCCCGGGTCTGAAATTGCCGCTGTTTGACGGTGGACGGTTGAATGCCAATCTCGAAGGCACGCGCGCCGCCAGCAACATGATGATTGAACGTTACAACCAGTCAGTACTGAACGCGGTGCGTGACGTTGCCGTCAACGGCACGCGTCTGCAAACGCTCAACGACGAGCGAGAAATGCAGGCTGAACACGTGGAAGCAACGCGCTTCACCCAGCGCGCTGCCGAGGCCGCCTATCAGCGCGGCTTAACCAGCCGCTTACAGGCCACTGAAGCCCGGTTGCCAGTACTTGCCGAAGAGATGTCATTACTGATGCTGGACAGCCGCCGGGTGATCCAAAGCATTCAGTTGATGAAATCGCTGGGCGGCGGGTATCAGGCGGCTCCCGTCGTCGAGAAAAAATAAAATGTCTGCCGCGTGATGGCTGTCACGCGGTATTTCGTTTCGTCACGTCAAAACTGACGACAGCCTGTTTTTCGTCAGAGTTTTGAATAAATAGTGCCCGTAATATCAGGGAATGACCCCAAATAAAATGTGGCATAAAAGATGCATACTGTAGTCGAGAGCGCGTATGCGTGATTTGATTAACTGGAGCGAGACCGATGAAAAAAGTCGTCACGGTTTGCCCCTATTGCGCATCAGGTTGCAAAATCAACCTGGTCGTCGATAACGGCAAAATCGTCCGGGCGGAGGCAGCGCAGGGGAAAACCAACCAGGGTACCCTGTGTCTGAAGGGTTATTATGGCTGGGATTTCATTAACGATACCCAGATCCTGACCCCGCGCCTGAAAACCCCCATGATCCGTCGCCAGCGTGGCGGCAAACTCGAACCTGTTTCCTGAGATGAGGCACTGAATTACGTTGCCGAGCGCCTGAGCGCCATCAAAGAGAAGTACGGTCCGGATGCCATCCAGACGACCGGCTCCTCGCGTGGTACGGGTAACGAAACCAACTATGTAATGCAAAAATTTGCGCGCGCCGTTATTGGTACCAATAACGTTGACTGCTGCGCTCGTGTCTGACACGGCCCATCGGTTGCAGGTCTGCACCAATCGGTCGGTAATGGCGCAATGAGCAATGCTATTAACGAAATTGATAATACCGATTTAGTGTTCGTTTTCGGGTACAACCCGGCGGATTCCCACCCAATCGTGGCGAATCACGTAATTAACGCTAAACGTAACGGGGCGAAAATTATCGTCTGCGATCCGCGCAAAATTGAAACCGCGCGCATTGCTGACATGCACATTGCACTGAAAAACGGCTCGAACATCGCGCTGTTGAATGCGATGGGCCATGTCATTATTGAAGAAAATCTGTACGACAAAGCGTTCGTCGCTTCCCGTACAGAAGGCTTTGAAGAGTATCGTAAAATCGTTGAAGGCTACACGCCGGAGTCGGTTGAAGATATCACCGGTGTCAGCGCCAGTGAGATTCGTCAGGCGGCACGGATGTATGCCCAGGCGAAAAGCGCCGCCATCCTGTGGGGCATGGGTGTAACCCAGTTCTACCAGGGCGTGGAAACCGTGCGTTCTCTGACCAGCCTCGCGATGCTGACCGGTAACCTCGGTAAGCCGCATGCGGGTGTAAACCCGGTTCGTGGTCAGAACAACGTGCAGGGTGCCTGCGATATGGGCGCGCTGCCGGATACGTATCCGGGATACCAGTACGTGAAAGATCCGGCTAACCGCGAGAAATTCGCCAAAGCCTGGGGCGTGGAAAGCCTGCCTGCTCATACCGGCTATCGCATCAGCGAGCTGCCGCACCGCGCAGCGCATGGCGAAGTGCGTGCCGCGTACATTATGGGCGAAGATCCGCTGCAAACTGATGCGGAGCTGTCGGCAGTACGTAAAGCCTTTGAAGATCTGGAACTGGTCATCGTTCAGGACATCTTTATGACCAAAACCGCGTCGGCGGCGGATGTCATTTTGCCGTCAACGTCGTGGGGCGAGCATGAAGGCGTGTTTACTGCGGCTGACCGTGGCTTCCAGCGTTTCTTCAAAGCAGTTGAACCGAAATGGGATCTGAAAACGGACTGGCAAATCATCAGTGAAATCGCCACCCGTATGGGTTATCCGATGCACTACAACAACACCCAGGAGATCTGGGATGAGTTGCGTCATCTGTGCCCGGATTTCTACGGTGCGACTTACGAGAAAATGGGCGAACTGGGCTTCATTCAGTGGCCTTGCCGCGATACTTCAGATGCCGATCAGGGGACTTCTTATCTGTTTAAAGAGAAGTTTGATACCCCGAACGGTCTGGCGCAGTTCTTCACCTGCGACTGGGTAGCGCCAATCGACAAACTCACCGACGAGTACCCGATGGTACTGTCAACGGTGCGTGAAGTTGGTCACTACTCTTGCCGTTCGATGACCGGTAACTGTGCGGCACTGGCGGCGCTGGCTGATGAACCTGGCTACGCACAAATCAATACCGAAGACGCCAAACGTCTGGGTATTGAAGATGAGGCATTGGTTTGAGTGCACTCGCGTAAAGGCAAAATTATCACCCGTGCGCAGGTCAGCGATCGTCCGAACAAAGGGGCGATTTACATGACCTACCAGTGGTGGATTGGTGCCTGTAACGAGCTGGTTACCGAAAACTTAAGCCCGATTACGAAAACGCCGGAATACAAATACTGCGCCGTGCGCGTCGAGCCGATCTCCGATCAGCGCGCCGCCGAGCAGTACCTGATTGACGAGTACAACAAGTTGAAAACTCGCCTGCGCGAAGCGGCACTGGCGTAATACAGTCCTTTCTACAGCCTCCTTTCGGAGGCTGTTTTTTTATCCATTCGAACTCTTTATACTGGTTACTCCCTACCCAATCGTATTATCAAAATGAAAAAAATTATCGCATTGATGTTGTTTTTGACATTCTTTGCCCACGCGAACGACTCCGAGCCTGGCAGCCAGTATTTAAAGGCAGCAGAGGCCGGGGACCAACGCGCACAATATTTTCTTGCCGACAGCTGGTTTAGCTCCGGCGATTTGAGCAAAGCCGAATATTGGGCACAGAAAGCCGCCGACAGCGGTGATGCTGATGCCTGCGCGCTGTTGGCGCAGATCAAAATCACCAATCCGGTCAGTCTGGACTATCCACAAGCAAAAGTTCTTGCAGAGAAAGCGGCGCAAGCGGGCAGTAAAGAAGGTGAAGTAACGCTGGCGCATATTCTGGTAAATACTCAAGCGGGTAAACCGGATTATCCAAAGGCGATTTCGCTGTTAGAAAACGCCTCGGAAGATCTGGAGAATGACTCCGCCGTCGATGCCCAAATGCTGCTTGGTTTGATTTACGCCAACGGCGTGGGCATTAAGGCCGACGATGACAAGGCAACCTGGTATTTCAAACGCAGCTCTGCAATTTCCCGAACCGGTTATTCCGAGTACTGGGCGGGAATGATGTTCTTAAACGGTGAGGAAGGTTTTATCGAGAAGAACAAACAAAAGGCGCTGCACTGGTTGAACCTGAGCTGTATGGAAGGGTTTGATACCGGGTGTGAAGAGTTTGAAAAATTAACCAACGGTTAAGGTAGGCCTGATAAGACGCGGCAAGCGTCGCATCAGGCATCCACACATTGCCGGGGGATATCCCCGGCAATCTTCAATTATTGATCCGCAGTTTTATCAAATTTGCCCAGCACTTCACGCTCATAAGCCAGCGCCTTTTTGCGGTCAAATTTGTGTTCCCACTTGGCAATCACCAGCACCGCCAGCGCATTACCCACCACGTTCAGCGCAGTACGCGCCATGTCGAGGATACGGTCAACACCAGCAATAAACGCCAGACCTTCCAGCGGAATACCTACGCTACCCAGCGTTGCCAGCAACACCACAAACGACACGCCAGCCACGCCAGCAATCCCTTTCGAGGTCACCATCAGCGTCAGCACCAGAATGATTTCCTGCCAGATGGACAGGTCAATGCCATACAGCTGAGCGATGAAAATAGCGGCAATACTTTGATACAGCGTCGAACCATCAAGGTTAAAAGAGTAACCGGTCGGCACCACGAAGCTGGTGATCGACGCCGGTGCTCCGTAGGCTTCCATCTTCTCAATAATTCGCGGCAGTACGCTTTCAGAGCTGGCAGTGGAGTACGCCAGAATCAGCTCATCTTTCAGAATACGAATCAGGCTCCAGACGCTTAACCCGCACAGACGTGCCACAATTCCCAGCACTACCAGCGCGAAGAACAGAATGGCGAAATGCACCAGCAGCACCAGTTTCGCCAGTGGCCACAGAGACGAGAAACCAAAGTTAGCCACCGTCACCGCAATCAGCGCAAACACACCCACCGGTGCATAACGCATCACCATGTGAGTCACTTTAAACATGGTTTCAGAGATGGAGCGGAACACGGTCACCAGCGGTTCACGATGCGTCGCGGGCAGGGAAGAAAGCCCCAGACCAAACAGCACCGAGAAAAAGATGATCGGCAGCATTTCGCCTTTCGCCATCGACGCCACAATGTTCGTCGGCACCAGCGACAAAATCGTGCCCATAATGCCGTGGGAACTGCTTTGTACCGCTTCCGTAGTGCTCTGATATTTCGAGATATCGACGGTCGCCAGCTGCGACATATCCACCCCGGCACCGGGCTGGAAGACGTTCGCCAGAGTGATCCCCAAAATGATGGCGACGGTGGTGATCACCTCGAAGTAAATAATGGTTTTCGCGCCAATACGCCCGAGCTGTTTGGCATCACCAACACCCGCGATACCCACCACCAGCGTGGAGATCACAATCGGCACAACAATCATTTTGATCAGATGGATGAAGATATCACCCGCCGGAGAGAGCAAATTGACGACCAGCCAGTCGCGGCTGTCGCTATGGTAGTGCAGGTAGCTTCCCAGGAGAATGCCCAGCACCATAGCAAACAGAATCTGCCAGGCCAGGCTGAATTTTATATTTTTCATCAGAATAACTTCCTCAATGGAGCGCCGTTCCCCGTTCAGAAACGCGAGAACGTGACATACTGCCAGGGCATGAATTGTGTTGCGTTGGTTTGTAGATTTTTTTAACGCTTATGATCAGTATCATTTGCGCGGTATGTTGCGCAACCCTTTAACAACAGAGCTTTTCGCTGCATTAATGCATAATAACGCGAGTTTATGGCAGGATTAATGAATAACCATTTGTTATGGAAAGATTTTTATTTGTTTAATCTGCAATAATACTGATTGGTGATTATTTTTGGCATATGTTCATTCGATTATTTTTTATGCAGCTCAATGACATAATCTTCATCAACAGATGATTAATCCGATCTCCGCTGCAACAGTTTTGCCATATTAATCGACTCGACCAGCTGTGTCCGGTTGATCCGGGGTGAGTTGAGATCCATCACTTTTTGCCATAGTTCGATGGCTTGCGCGTAATTCGCCTGCATAAACGCATCGGAAGCCAGCAGCATCAGAGCGGTGATTTCGTTAGAGTCCAGCGCGAGGGCTTTGTCGATCATTGCGCGAGTCTGGGCGGTCATATGCTGGCTGGCCTGGTAATAAAGCACCGTCGCCAGCGCCGCATACAGTTCAGCGTTCTCACCACGTAGTTGCAACGCCTGACGATACGCCAGCAGCGAATTGCTGTAATCGTTTTGCCACAGATAGTACTCGCCCAGTAACGCCCATTGTTCGCTGTTTTGTGGATTAGCGCGGATTTTATCCTGCAATGCCTGAAGCTGCGCTTCCGGGGTTTGCTGGCTGGCAAACTGATGTAGCGGATCGCGCTGACGCTGATACTCCGCACGTACCGCCTGCCATTTTGGGCTTAACAGATAACTGCCGACACAGAGGAATACCATCAATATCGTGAGTGTTGTCAGCATTTTCACCGGTATTTGAGGCTGTTTCATCGCTTAGCCCTCACTCGCCAGAGGATCAGTGCCATCAGCAATAACAACACCACTGGCAGCGCCCACAACACCAGCGTCTGACCCGTTAACGGTGGGTTATAGCGAACAAAATCTCCGTAGCGTTCGGTCATCCAGCCAATGATTTCGACTTCGTTCTTCCCCTCCGACACCATGCTATAAACCTGATGGCGCATACTGACCGCCACCGGCGCATTGGATTCGAGTAAGTTTTGATTCTGGCACTGCGGACAACGTAACTGGCTGGCAATATTTAACGCCTGTTGCTGTTGTTGCGGATTGGCGAATTGCCAGGTGTCTACAACCTGAGCGCGCGCAAAACAGGTAAATAACAGCAGTAGCGTGAGAAGCCCTTTATTCATCGCGCTTCTTCCCCCGCCATCCGCTTAACAATGCGCCCGCAATCATCAACAATCCTCCCCCCCAGATCCAGCGCACACCGCTTTGTACATACAAACGAAAAGCGTAACGATCCGCTCTGGTTTTTTCACCCATGACCGCATACCAGTCATGGATGCCGTTCCAGCGAATTGACGGTTCCATCATTTGCTGACGGCGTGCTTCATAAAAACGCCGCTCCGGCGTTAATTCACCAATGCGTTGCTGATGGTCAAACAGCGCCACTATCGCTTTTTCGCTGGTGTAATTGCCTCTGGCTTGCAGATCGAGTCGCTCAAAACGGAAGGTGTATCCTGCCAGCGTCACCTGCTGACCCGGCTGTAAATTCAGGCTGATCTCCTGACGACTGACACTGGAAACCACGATCCCCGCGGCAAATAACAGCACGCCAGCATGAGCTACCAGCGCCGGAAGCTGCACGCGTTTGCCAGAGACAAACGTCGCCAGCACAATCACCACCAGCATCAACAGACCAAACGGTAACGTCGCGCGGTTAAAATACGGCGCGCCAACGGAGAGGCGTCCCCAGCCCAGCAGGCCGTAAATCATCGGATAAAGCGTTCCCACCAGCACGATCAGTAGCACTGCGCAAAACAGCAACAG
The DNA here is from genome assembly GCF_053555855.1 of Shigella sp. SIG3. Taxonomy (NCBI): domain Bacteria; kingdom Pseudomonadati; phylum Pseudomonadota; class Gammaproteobacteria; order Enterobacterales; family Enterobacteriaceae; genus Shigella; species Shigella sp. SIG3. The sequence goes on along the minus strand of NZ_JBQZXE010000038.1, from coordinate 16,824 downwards.
CGTAGCGAGGATTAACATTTCCCGCGATAACCCCGAAAAACGCACCGCCGGGCCACCGTCCCGCGCTCGCCAGCCATACAGAGCCAAAGACGCAAGGCTAATCAGTGCAAACAGGCTGAACAACGGCACGGCGCGGACGTTATCCAGTGCGAACGCATGAACCGAAACCAGAATGCCAGAACGGACAATTAAGGTGCCCAGCAGCGACAGCATCAGAGTAACTATCGCCAGCAACAGCGACCAGTGGCGGAAAATCCCCCGCTGGCGTGTCAGGGACAAACTGTGCAGCAGCGCAGTGGCAGAAAGCCAGGGTAATAAAGAGGCGTTTTCCACCGGATCCCAGAACCACCAGCCGCCCCAGCCGAGTTCGCAGTAGGCCCACCAGGAACCGAGGATGATCCCCGCCGTTAATGCACTCCAGCCAGGTAACGCCCAGCGCCAGCAAATTCGGGCGCTGGCCGCATCAAACTCGCCGCGCAGTAGACTCGCCAGCGCCACGCTCGCCGCTACCATCAAACCGCCATAGCCAAGGTAAAGCAGCGGTGGATGAAAGATAAGACCGGGATGTTGCAGCATCGGATTGAGATCGCGGCCTTCGATTGCTGGTGGAAATATCCGCACGAAGGGATCGGACCACAGCACCACAAACAGTAGCAGTGCGGCGAGCATGAGAGATAAAACGGCTAGCGTCAGCGGAAATAGCGGATCGCTTTGCTGCCGATAATGCCAGGCAAACAGCGCGCTCCAGGCGGAAAGCAGCAGCACCCAAAGCAGCAGCGAACCTTCATGACCGCCCCACACCGCCGCCAGTTTGAGTTCCCACGACAGCATGCTGTAGCTATGTTGGGCGACATAAATGACCGAGAAATCGCTGATGAGAAAACAATACGTCAGTACGCCAAAGGCGAGCAGCAGGAGCGCGAACTGCGCCAGAATGCCGATGCAAGTGAGTCGCATCATGGCAGGCCAGCGCAACCGCACTCCCGCAAAGGCCGTCAACGGGGTCAACACGTTGACCCCGAGACTTAACAACAACGCCAGAAAACCGACTTCAGGAAGGAATACGTCCAGAAACCACCTCTTTTCTGGCTTACGCCACCGTCAACTGTCCGGCGTAGAGAATGAAAAAGCGCAGCATCAACACGCCGACCAGACTGGCCCCACACGCCGCCAGCACGGCAGGAATGCCGGAACTGCGATTGACCCACGGTTTGAGCAACATTGGCACAATCAGCCCCAGCCCGGCGACACCAAGCCAGAACCACCACGTCCAGAAACCGCCACCTAATGCCGCCACCAGCGCACGAACTTTACCGTCATCGCCCAGCGCCAGACCGACAAAAAACGCCACCAGCAGGAAGATTTCACCCCATACCACGGGGATTTCCATCCGGTGAACAAAGTGCGCTTCCGTGGAATGCGGGTTACTGCGTTGGCGTATCGCCATGGCGATCAGCGCCACCGCCGCACCGGACGAGATGCCGGAGAAGAGGAGCAGCACCGGCAGGCTCGGGTTATTGAGGAACGGATACGATTTCAGCGCCGACAGCAGAAAGCCGGTATAAGCCCCCAGCAGCACCGCCAACACCAGCATCAGCGTTTCCAGTCCGCGATGAACGGGCGTCAGAAGGCTCAGAACCTTTTGCACGATCCCCAGCTTCGGCAACCAGCGTTGTTGCAGGGCAAGCAAATCATATTCAAAGATTTTCGCCAGCCACAGCACCAGCACCACCATGTAGAGCTGAAACAGCATCACCCCCATCGACATCACCGAGGTAAAACTGTAGTGGAACATCAGCTTCCAGAAGGTCCACGGTCTTGTCAGGTGGAAGACGAGGATCAACAGACCGAGGATCACCGCGCCCGGCCCGACAATCAGCGTGGTGCGCAGCAACGTACTGTCTGCACCGCCCGCCTGCGGGTAGAAGCGACGTAACAGCACGGCCAGCGTCACCAGACCGGCAGAAATACCAATCAAAAACAGGTAGATGGCAATCGGCCAGTCCCACACCAGCGATTCAAAATGAAATGCGGAAGTCTGCGTCATTGGCTCACCTCCCCGTATTTAAACGGTACGCGGTACAGCTTCGGTTTGGTTCCCAGCGCCAGCTTGTAGCGGTAAGTAGGCTTCTGGCGCAGCAGTTGCGAAATCTCACTGTTAGGATCGTCCAGATTGCCAAACGTCAGCGCCTTCGTCGGGCAAGCTTCAACGCACGCGGGAAGCTTACCGGCCTGCAAATTGGTCTTACGACAGAAATCGCATTTGTCCGCCGTCTTCGTGACCGGATGGATAAAGCGCACGCGGTACGGACAGGCGGCGATGCAGTACTGACAACCGACGCAGAGATCAGGATTAACATCGACAATCCCGCTAGCGGCATCACGAAAAGACGCACCGGTCGGGCAGACGTCAACGCACGGCGCATGCTCGCAGTGCTGGCAAGACTTACGGAAGAAGCGATATTTCACATCAGGAAATTCGCCCTGCGGCTCGCTACGAATAATCGTCAGGCGCGAGACGCCTTCCGGCACCTTGTTCACTTCCCGACAAGCATCCATACAGGCGGTACAGCCGATGCATAACGACTCGTCATGCACCATGCCGTAACGCACCCCATTGATATTCAACGTTTTCGCCACCACGCGCCCTGCGGTGCCGCTGACGGCTGCCAGCACGCCGACGCCGGTGAGAAACTGGCGACGAGACCAGGTCATGGCTGCTCCTTAAGCAACGGAACAGACGCCGGGTTAAAGTTCGGATTGGTGCGCTGATCGCTGTGGCAATCGACGCAAATCTTAATCCGTCCTTTGTCACTTAACGTCTGCATCGTATCTTGCTGTGGATGCAGGGAATGGCAGCTGGCGCACGCCACTTTGGTTACGTGGACATCGTGCGGCCAGAACGCTTTTTGCAACTGTTCCGGCAGATGACAGGACATACAGACGCTGTTCTGCTCTCCGACCTTGTACATCGGCTCGTTAAAGCGCATCACATCTTTCACCCCTTCGCGGTGTTGCGGTGATGGCTGGCCGTGACAGTTGGTGCAGGTGACCGGCAATTTGTTATTCGGGTTGATAACGGAAGCATGTTTGCCATGCATACCTTCGGTATCTGGTTTATGACAGTCCAGACAGACGGCATCCGGGTTACGCTGCTGGGTAACTTCGTAGCGATCACCAGATGCCTGCACCGCAGGGGTAGCGGTAATTCCGTTCAGGCTCCACAACAGGCCCGACGCCAGCACCCCAGCAGTTAATAACGAACGTAATACGCTCATATTCACTCCATTGTGTTTTCCGCCCCTTGCGAGGCGGAACGGGGTTATTGGCTTAACAGACCGTTTTTACGTGCCTGCTCTTCCCACTGCGGGATCACCGTTTTGATGAAGTCCTGCTTCTCGGCCTTGATTTGTTCCATGTTCAGGCCAATGGCCTGCTGGGCTTTCTCTTTGGTCGAGATATCCGGGATCTGGATTTCATGGGTGATGCCTTTGGTCGCCAGCAGGCGCGCCAGTTTGGTGCGCGCATCCGCCGCTTTATCCATCGCCGTACCGAGCATCCGTAGACCTTCTTCCGGTGCGTGCATATGAATACCGTGGGAAGCGATCGCCAGATCCCAACGCCACTGGGCATGACGGATATCGTCCTGAATCGGCTTCATTTCGGCTTCCGTCGCGCCTGCATCCAGCGCCGCTTTCGCTTCGAAGTGAGCGTGAACCAGTTGATCTTCAACCTTGATTTTCAGGTCGTTAATCGATTGCTTACGTTCCGCGACCACTTTTTGCAAGGCAGCTTTATCCTGGGTATGGCAGTTCGCACAAGTCTGGGCGAAGTTATCAAACGGATTACCAATTTTATGGTCGGTGTAGAGTTTGCCTTCGGCGTTCTGCACTTTTGGCATATGGCAGTCGATACAGGTCACGTTGTTTTTACCGTGAATGCCCGCTGTCCAGGTTTCATATTCCGGGTGCTGCGCTTTCAGCATTGGCGTTTTCGACAGGGAGTTAGTCCAGTCAGAGAAGGCAATTTTGTCGTAATACTGCTCCATATTTTCGACTTTCATGCCGTCATCCCACGGGAATTTAACCGCTTTGTTTTTGCCGTCGAAGTAATACTCCACATGGCACTGACCGCAAACCATCGATTGCTTGTCGAAACGTCCGGCTTTCTCAAAAGGTTTACCAATGGCTTCCATCGCGCGAGCCGCATACGGACGGGAAAGGGTTAACTCCGGTTTGCCTTTGGCGAACTCTGGTGAGGCGGTGTTATGGCAGTCGGCACAACCTAAGTTGTTGACGATTTCCGGGCCGCCGCGCGCCCATTTACCGTGGAAGTAGCCATCTTCGCCGTCTTTCTGGATCAGACGCGCCACATCCGGGCTTTTACAACTCCAGCACGCCATCGGTAGCGGACCATCTTCAGCGTTTTTCGGCGCACCGGTACGCAGGGTTTCACGCACATCGGTCACAGCAAAGGCATGTCCACGCGGCTTGTTGTAATCGCGCGAGAAGGGATACCCCGCCCACAGGATCACCAGCCGTGGATCTTCCTCCAGGGCGTCAACACGCTCTGACTGTTCCGAGGTGGCTTTCCAGGAGAGATATTGATCGTGATGCTGCGGGGCAAAGGTTTCATTCTTCGCTTCCACAGTTACAGGTTTTGCGGGAGCTGCCGTTTGTTCAGCGTGAACAGAAGTGAAAAAGAAAAAAGGAATCAATAAGCTGAAGATACGGCGTGCGTTTATTTTTATCCTTGTCATAGGGGCTTCATCCGAATTGCGCCATTGTTGCAATGGCGGTTTTTATTGTTTTTCACGACAGTAACCGCACCTACACTGTCATGACATTGCTCACCCCTATGTGTAACAAATAACCACACTGTGAATGTTGTCTTTAATCAATTGTAAGTGCATGTAAAATACCACTTTAGAGTTAGTTAGTATCTTCCTCTTTTTCAACAGCATGCATAACTGCATGTTCCTCAAAGAATTAATCAACTTTTGTTGGTGACCTTCAAAAATTACCCTGCCGTTTATTTGCACCATTCTACTTTTGCGTGATCTGTCGCCCAAATACTAAACAAAACTGCCAATACCCCTACATTTAACGCTTATGCCACATATTATTAACATCCTACAAGGAGAACAAAAGCATGAGCCAAATTCACAAACACACCATTCCTGCCAACATCGCAGACCGTTGCCTGATAAACCCTCAGCAGTACGAGGCGATGTATCAACAATCTATTAACGTACCTGATACCTTCTGGGGCGAACAGGGAAAAATTCTCGACTGGATCAAACCGTACCAGAAGGTGAAAAATACCTCCTTTGCCCCCGGTAATGTGTCCATTAAATGGTACGAGGACGGCACGCTGAATCTGGCGGCAAACTGCCTTGACCGCCATCTGCAAGAAAACGGCGATCGCACCGCCATCATCTGGGAAGGCGACGACGCCAGCCAGAGCAAACATATCAGCTATAAAGAGCTGCACCGCGACGTCTGCCGCTTCGCCAATACCCTGCTCGAGCTGGGCATTAAAAAAGGTGATGTGGTGGCGATTTATATGCCGATGGTGCCGGAAGCCGCGGTTGCGATGCTGGCCTGCGCCCGCATTGGCGCGGTGCATTCGGTGATTTTCGGCGGCTTCTCGCCGAAAGCCGTTGCCGGGCGCATTATTGATTCCAACTCACGACTGGTGATCACTTCCGACGAAGGCGTGCGCGCCGGGCGTAGTATTCCGCTGAAGAAAAACGTTGATGACGCACTAAAAAACCCGAACGTCACCAGCGTAGAGCATGTGGTGGTACTGAAGCGTACTGGCGGAAACATCGACTGGCAGGAAGGGCGCGACCTGTGGTGGCACGACCTGGTTGAGCAAGCCAGCGATCAGCACCAGGCGGAAGAGATGAACGCCGAAGATCCGCTGTTTATTCTCTATACCTCCGGTTCTACCGGAAAACCAAAAGGCGTACTGCACACTACCGGCGGTTATCTGGTGTACGCGGCGCTGACCTTTAAATATGTCTTTGATTATCATCCGGGTGATATCTACTGGTGCACCGCCGATGTGGGCTGGGTTACCGGACACAGTTATTTGCTGTACGGCCCGCTGGCCTGCGGCGCGACCACGCTGATGTTTGAAGGCGTACCGAACTGGCCGACGCCTGCCCGTATGGCGCAGGTGGTGGACAAGCATCAGGTCAATATTCTCTATACCGCACCCACGGCGATCCGCGCGCTGATGGCGGAAGGCGATAAAGCGATTGAAGGCACCGACCGTTCGTCGCTACGCATTCTCGGTTCCGTGGGCGAGCCAATTAACCCGGAAGCGTGGGAGTGGTACTGGAAAAAAATCGGCAACGAGAAATGTCCGGTGGTCGATACCTGGTGGCAGACCGAAACCGGCGGTTTCATGATCACCCCGCTGCCTGGCGCTACCGAGCTGAAAGCCGGTTCGGCAACACGTCCGTTCTTCGGCGTGCAACCGGCGCTGGTCGATAACGAAGGTAACCCGCTGGAAGGGGCTACCGAAGGTAGCCTGGTGATCACCGACTCCTGGCCTGGTCAGGCGCGTACGCTGTTTGGCGATCACGAACGTTTTGAGCAGACCTATTTTTCCACCTTCAAAAATATGTATTTCAGCGGCGACGGCGCGCGTCGCGATGAAGATGGCTATTACTGGATCACCGGGCGTGTGGACGACGTGCTGAACGTCTCCGGTCACCGTCTGGGGACGGCAGAGATAGAGTCGGCGCTGGTGGCGCATCCGAAGATTGCCGAAGCCGCCGTAGTAGGTATTCCGCACAATATTAAAGGTCAGGCGATCTACGCCTATGTCACGCTTAATCACGGGGAGGAACCGTCACCAGAACTGTACGCAGAAGTCCGCAACTGGGTGCGTAAAGAGATTGGCCCGCTGGCGACGCCAGACGTGCTGCACTGGACCGACTCCCTGCCTAAAACCCGCTCCGGCAAAATTATGCGCCGTATTCTGCGCAAAATTGCGGCGGGCGATACCAGCAACCTGGGCGATACCTCGACGCTTGCCGATCCTGGCGTGGTCGAGAAGCTGCTTGAAGAGAAGCAGGCTATCGCGATGCCATCGTAACCCACAATTGCCGGATGCGAATCGGTAACGGTTTGTAGGCCTGATAAGACGCGACAGCGTCGCATCAGGCATTGATTGCCGGATGCGGCGTAAACGCCTTATCCGGCCTACATTCGGCAAGGGTTACCCGAGCGTTAACCTTCTCCCATAAGGGAGCGGGAATTAAAACAATCCCTACATTACCTCTGGAGAATCTGTGATGAATGGTACGATTTATCAGCGGATAGAAGACAATGCGCATTTCAGGGAGTTAGTCGAAAAACGGCAACGGTTTGCCACCATCCTGTCGATTATTATGCTGGCAGTTTATATCGGCTTTATTTTACTGATCGCCTTCGCGCCCGGCTGGCTGGGCACGCCGCTGAATCCGAACACCAGCGTCACACGCGGTATTCCAATTGGTGTTGGAGTGATTGTGATCTCCTTTGTTCTCACCGGTATCTACATCTGGCGGGCGAACGGCGAATTCGACCGTCTTAATAATGAAGTCCTGCATGAGGTACAAGCATCATGAAAAGAGTTCTGACGGCGCTTGCCGCCACACTCCCTTTCGCAGCTAACGCCGCGGATGCTATTAGCGGGGCCGTAGAGCGCCAGCCAACGAACTGGCAGGCGATTATTATGTTCCTGATTTTCGTCGTGTTTACGCTCGGCATTACCTACTGGGCATCAAAACGCGTACGTTCTCGTAGCGACTACTACACCGCAGGCGGCAATATCACTGGCTTCCAGAACGGGCTGGCGATTGCCGGGGACTATATGTCCGCCGCCTCATTCTTGGGGATCTCCGCGCTGGTGTTTACCTCCGGCTATGACGGGCTGATCTACTCGTTGGGCTTCCTGGTGGGCTGGCCAATCATTCTGTTTCTGATTACCGAACGTCTGCGTAACCTGGGACGCTACACCTCTGCCGATGTGGCCTCTTATCGTCTGAAACAAGGGCCGATTCGTATTCTTTCGGCCTGTGGTTCTCTGGTGGTGGTGGCGCTTTACCTTATCGCTCAGATGGTAGGCGCAGGTAAACTGATCGAGCTGCTGTTTGGCCTTAACTATCACATTGCGGTGGTGCTGGTCGGCGTGCTGATGATGATGTACGTCCTGTTCGGCGGCATGCTGGCGACCACCTGGGTACAAATTATCAAAGCTGTGCTGTTGCTGTTCGGTGCCAGCTTTATGGCCTTTATGGTGATGAAACACGTCGGCTTTAGCTTCAACAATCTGTTCAGCGAAGCGATGGCGGTACACCCGAAAGGTGTCGACATCATGAAACCGGGCGGACTGGTGAAAGATCCGATCTCCGCGCTCTCTCTGGGGCTGGGACTGATGTTTGGTACGGCGGGCTTGCCGCACATTCTGATGCGCTTCTTTACAGTCAGCGATGCCCGCGAAGCACGTAAGAGCGTGTTCTACGCCACCGGATTTATGGGCTACTTCTATATTCTGACCTTTATTATCGGCTTCGGCGCGATCATGCTTGTTGGTGCGAATCCGGAATATAAAGACGCGGCGGGCCATCTGATTGGTGGTAACAACATGGCGGCCGTTCACCTGGCGAATGCAGTGGGCGGCAACCTATTCCTCGGTTTTATTTCAGCGGTTGCTTTCGCCACTATCCTCGCGGTGGTTGCGGGTCTGACGCTGGCGGGCGCATCGGCGGTTTCGCATGACTTGTACGCTAACGTCTTCAAAAAAGGCGCGACCGAACGTGAAGAGCTGCGGGTATCAAAAATCACCGTACTGATCCTCGGCGTGATTGCGATTATCCTCGGCGTGCTGTTTGAGAATCAGAACATCGCCTTTATGGTAGGCCTTGCGTTTGCCATCGCGGCGAGCTGTAACTTCCCGATCATTCTGCTTTCCATGTACTGGTCGAAACTGACTACCCGTGGCGCGATGCTGGGCGGCTGGCTGGGGCTGATTACCGCAGTGGTGCTGATGATCCTCGGCCCGACTATTTGGGTACAGATCCTCGGTCACGAAAAAGCCATCTTCCCGTATGAATACCCGGCGCTGTTCTCTATCAGCGTGGCATTCCTCGGCATCTGGTTCTTCTCGGCAACCGATAACTCAGCGGAAGGGGCGCGCGAGCGTGAACTGTTCCGCGCGCAGTTTATCCGCTCCCAGACCGGCTTTGGCGTTGAGCAAGGCCGCGCACATTAATCTCTCCCCTTCCCCGGTCGCCTGACCGGGGAATACTCTTCCTCTCCAACATGCATCACCTTTTCCCATAATATTAAACAAATAAACTCATTAAAAAATGAGCGATTTTTGACAGTCGTAGAAAATGATAATGCAGAGAATATGCCTTTTCTTTCTTGTTAATTATAAGGATATTTTATGCGCTATAATGGTTTAAATAATATGTTTTTCCCTCTTTGCCAGATTAACGATAACCACTCTATCACAAGTTCATCACATACAAAGAAAACAAAATCAGATAATTACAGCAAACATCATAAAAACACGTTAATTGACAATAAAGCCCTCTCTCTTTTCAAAATAGATGATCATGAAAAAGTGATAGGCTTGATTCAGAAAATGAAAAGAATTTATGATAGTTTACCATCAGGAAAAATCACGAAAGAAACGGACAGGAAAATACATAAATATTTTATAGATATAGCGTTATATGCAAATAATAAATGTGACGATAGAATTACGAGAAGAGTTTACCTTAGTAAAGAAAATGATGTATCCATTAAGGTGGTATATTTTATAAATAATGTCGCCGTCCATAATAATACTATCGAAATTCCACAGATAGTAAATGGTGGTTACGATTTTTCACACCTTAGCCTGAAGGGTATCGTGATTAAAGATGAAGATTTATCCAATTCGAATTTTGCAGGTTGCAGACTACAAAACGCTATTTTCCAGGACTGTAATATGTATAAAACGAATTTTTATTACGCCATAATGGAAAAAATACTTTTTGATAATTGTATTCTCGATGACTCAAATTTCGCTCAGATAAAAATGGCTGACGGAACTCTAAATGCATGCTCCGCTATGCATGTTCAATTCTACAATGCAGCAATGAATAGAGCCAATATTAAAAATACCTTCCTTGACTATTCAAATTTTTATATGGCGTACATGGCTGAGGTAAATCTTTATAAAGTAATAGCGCCATATGTTAATTTATTTAAAGCCGACCTTAGTTTCTCTAAACTCGATTTAATTAACTTTGAACATGCTGATCTGTCTCGCGTCAATCTGAACAAAGCAATCCTCCAGAATATAAACTTAATTGATAGCAAACTCTTTTGTACGTGGCTGACAAATACATTCCTCGAAATGGTTATATGTACCGGCTCTAATATGGCTAATGTTAATTTTAATAATGCCAATTTAAGCAACTGCCATTTCAACTGTTCTATTTTAACAAAAGCCTGTATGTTTAATACCCGTCTCTATCGGGTTAATTTCGATGAGGCTAGCGTCCAGGGAATGGGCATTTCCATTCTCCGTGGGGAGGAAAATATCCCCATTGATAGTGATACCCTGGTAACACTACAGAAATTCTTTGAAGAAGATTGTACCTCTCATACTGGCATGTCACAAACTGAGGATAATATTAATGCAGTCGCTATGAAGATTACTGCAGATATTATGCAACACGCAGATTGAGGTTAAGTCGAAGAACAGCCAATGAATTGACTTTACAAGAGAGATAACTTATTTGTTTTAGAATCATGAATGTTCGCCCGAGCTAACCTGTTAAAGGTGCAAAAGATTGCACCTTTTTCAGATTACCTCGGGCCTGGTTACGTCGCTTTCGGCTTACTGATTTTCCTCAATTAGCAACGCTTCAAGCAAATCGAGATCGTGCAGTAATTTTTGCAGCGTTTCGTTGCTGATCTCCCGCGTGGCGCGCAGGTGGTACAGTTCAGCACGTTCAGAACGCAATGCCGCCAGACGGAAGCGACGCTCAAGGTTCTCTTCCTGCACGGAACTTTCAACGTCGTTACGTCCATCGGCGCGACGACGCAGGTTACCAATGACGCGAGAACTGACCTCCGTAAGCAACTGGTTATCGATATTCTCTTCGGTATCCGCCGCCAGACGCTCCTCCATTTTCTGGATCGCCACAATCGCCACTTCTGCCGTTGCCGCTCGCGCAATACGTTCTTCTTTCAATTGTTGCGAATGGTCCGCGACTTCAATGTGTTGTAGCAGAATAGGCAACATCACCACGCCGACAAACAGCGAGAAGAGAATGACGCCAGCCGCCAGGAACACCAGCTCATAGCGCGCCGGGAAGACGTTACCATCCGGCAAGAGCAGCGGGATTGAGAGCACACCGGCCAGAGTGATCGCCCCACGCACCCCAGCGAAAGACGCGATCAGGATTTCTCGTGTGGTCCACGAACCAAACTCCATCGGCTTCTTCTTCAGGAAGCGGTTGCTGAACTTTTTCATCGTCCACAGCCAGCCGAAACGGACCAGCATCAGCGCCGCATATATCAGAATAATATCGGTAAACAGCATCCAGATTTCGACGTTAGGGTCGATTTCTGCCGCCATCAGCGACGTCTCCAGAATACCCGGCAGTTGCAGACCTAACAGCAGGAACACCATGCCGTTAAAGACAAATTCCAGCATCGCCCAGGTGCTGTTTGCGCGCAGGCGCATTGCCAGTGGCGCACGGCGCATCACACCGGAGCGGGTGATGGTCATCCCGGCGGCAACCGCAGCGAGGATGCCCGAAACGCCAATATGTTCGGCAATCAGATAAGAAGCGAATGGCAGCAAGAACAGCAGAACGATCTGCGTCGCGGGTTCATCACCGCCCCAGCGGCTGAGGAATCGCAGCGAGCGACCATACAGCCAGCTCACCACAAAACCGGCAAGAATACCGCCAATGGCTACTTTCATAAATTCGACCGTCGCACCGCCGACAGTGAAGATCATCGTCCCCATCGCCACTGCCACGGCAAACTTCAACGACACCAGGCCGGAAGCGTCATTCATCAACGCTTCGCCCTGCAAAATGCCCATGATTTTTTTCGGGATGCGCCCTTCGCCAACAATCCCGGAGAGCGCCACAGCATCGGTCGGAGAAAGTACCGCCGCCAGCGCAAAGGCGGGGATCAGCGGAATGCCCGGCACCACCCAGTAAATAAGGAAGCCAATGCCGACCACGGTGACCACCACCAGCGCCAGCGCGAGGCCGAAAATCTCTCGACCATGTTCGAGAAATTCACGGGTCGGCGTTTTCCAGCCATCAGCGAACAGCAACGGCGGGATAAACAAGACTAAAAAGAGTTCAGGATCAAACTCCACATGCAAACCAAACGTCGGCCACGCCAGTAGCGCACCGATGGCGATTTGCATAAGCGGAAGCGGGATCTGAAAGGGCATGACACGAGTGACCACCCCGGACAGCGAGACCACGAGGGTCATTATCAGTATGGTGAAGAAGATTTCCATGCGTTCCCTGTTTGCGATGTTTTTTATGATCTGAGAAAGACGTTATGCCTGAATTCTCATTTTTTCAGAATATCGCAAAAGCTCACACAATGTGCGGAGAAAATAAAAACGGGCAGCCATTGCCACCCGTTTTCAGAATCCGATGAAAGATTAGATAGCCCAGCCCCCCGCATAGAAGGTCACCAGCGCCACGGCGATAACGACCGTACCGATGTTCAACTTGCGCCATTCACCGGAAACCAGACGACCAATCACCAGAGTCGCGAAGCCGATCATGATGCCTGTTACGATGTTACAGGTCAGCACGATGAATACCGCCGTAACCAGACCCGCCATCGCATCAACAAAATCAGCAAAGTCGATTTTCGCCACGTTGCTCAGCATCAGCAGGCCAACGTACATCAGCGCCGGAGCCGTTGCATACCCCGGAACGAGGTAAGAAAGCGGAGAGAGGAACAGAATCAGCAGGAACAGCACGCCAACGGTGATAGCCGTCAACCCGGTTTTACCGCCCGCCGCCGTACCCGCCGCAGACTCGATGTATACCGCTGCCGGAGCTGCACCCACCAGGCCAGAGAAAACGCTGCTCATGGAGTCAGTGGTCAGTGCTTTCCCGCCGTCGATGATCTGCCCATCTTTATCCAGCAGGTTCGCCTGGCCGGCGACAGCGCGGATAGTTCCGGTGGCATCAAATACTGCCGTCATCACCAGCGCCAGAACGCTTGGCAGGACTACAGGATTCAGCGCGCCCATAATGTCCAGGCTGCCAATCAGTGAATTGCCGTTTTCATCGCTCAATGAAGGCATGGCGAAAACGCCGGAGAAATGGACGTTAGGATCGAAGATCAAACCGACAATTGAGATACCGATAATGGTCAGCAGAATGCCACCAGGGACTTTCAGTTTTTCCAAGCCGATGATCACCGCCAGACCTACCAGTGACATAATCACCGGGAAGGTCGCGAAATCACCCAGCGCAACGGGCAGACCATCAAGCGGGTTTTTAATCACCAGACCGACACCATTAGCGGCAATGAGCAGCAGGAACAGACCGATACCGATCCCCGTGCCGTGCGCCACACCGTGCGGCAAGTTGCGCAAAATCCAGCTACGGATACCCGTGGCAGAAATTACCGTAAACAGCACCCCCATCAGGAACGCGGCACCCAGCGCGACAGGTACGCTAATATGTTGCCCCAGCACCAGGCTGAATGCGGTAAACGCCGTCAGGGAGATGGCGCAACCAATCGCCAACGGCAGATTAGCCCACAGACCCATCACGATAGAACCGAGTCCGGCAACCAGACAGGTTGCAACGAAAACTGCCGCAGGCGGGAAGCCTGCTTTACCCAACATACCTGGAACGACGATGACCGAGTAGACCATCGCCAGAAACGTTGTTAACCCGGCAACCACTTCCTGACGGACAGTGCTTCCACGTTGTGAAATTTTAAACCAGGCGTCGAGTGAACCGCCGGTACGCGCTGATGGCGTAGACATAAGAAAACATCCCCTGAGAGTTTAATTTTCGTCAAGATGCGTGGCGGACAATCCCCTGCCAGCGAAACGTTATCTTCCTGCTCCAGGTTTGCGGCAATTTGGTGCGTCGCAAAAAAGCAAACGTTTAGCTCCGCGCATACAAAACGGGTGGTAAAAAAGCAAACGATTATCCGGCGATCATAGCGGCTTTTTCAACCGAAGTTTGCTGCTTTTTTCTCTTTTATTGTCTTGACGATGAAAAACCAGGCAATTGATGCGCAAACGTTATCGTCGATGTGCAAGATTGCAGCGTTATCGAGCCGTATACCGTTCTGGATTGCGATAAAAAATCGTCTGAGATGACAAAAATATTGCGGCTAAAAAGTATACTTTTACACTGGCGAAGAAACGTCGGTGACATACAATTAAAGCATCAACACCAACCGGAACCTCCACCACGTGCTCGAATGAGGTGTGTTGACGTCGGGGGAAACCCTCCTGTGTTCCAGCGGGATAGAGAGAAAGACAAAGACCGGAAAACAAACTAAAGCGCCCTTGTGGCGCTTTAGTTTTGTGTTTGCGGATAATTCCAAAAGAGCTCGATCAGTCCCCTCGCCCCTTCGGGGAGAGGGTTAGGGTGAGGGGAACAGGCAGCACCAGTGCAAATATTTACCCTCACCCCGGCCTCATAGTTAACGATGAGTCAGCTTGTCCTTGTGGCGCTTTAGTTTTGTTCATCTTCCAGCAAGCGTGCGCCGGTACCTTCTTCTCCTAAGCGGTCGCCCGGGTTACGCAACGGGCAATCACTGCGCGAAAGGCAGCCACAACCAATACATCCGTCCAGTTCGTCACGCAGCGCCACTAAGGTATGAATGCGCCGATCCAACTCTTCTCGCCATTGGGACGAAAGCTGTTTCCACTCTTTCGCACTTAACGTATGCCCTTCTGGCAACACGCCAAACGCTTCACCAATGGTCGCCAGCGGAATGCCAATACGCTGAGCGATTTTGATAATTGCGACATATCGCAACACATCACGTTTATATCGCCGCTGATTGCCGCTGTTACGGATACTAGTAATCAACCCTTTGCTTTCATAGAAATGCAGCGCCGATACCGCCACACCGCTGCGTTTCGCCACTTCGCCAGGGGTTAGCAGCGCTTTAATGCGGGGTAATTTCTTTTCCATAAATCGCTTTACCTCAAGTTAACTTGAGGAATTATACTCCCCAACAGATGAATTAACGAACTGAACACTGAAAAGAGGCAGATTTATGTCCCATCAGAAAATTATTCAGGATCTTATCGCATGGATTGACGTGCATATTGACCAGCCGCTTAACATTGATGTCGTCGCAAAAAAATCAGGCTATTCAAAGTGGTACTTGCAACGGATGTTCCGCACGGTGACGCATCAGACGCTTGGCGATTACATTCGCCAACGCCGCCTGTTACTGGCCGCCGTTGAGTTGCGCACCACCGAGCGTCCGATTTTTGATATCGCAATGGACCTGGGTTATGTCTCGCAGCAGACCTTCTCCCGCGTTTTCCGTCGGCAGTTTGATCGCACTCCCAGCGATTATCGCCACCGCCTGTAGTTTTATTGCCCGCGCGTTAACTCCCGCGCGGGTAATTGCTCCATCCATTGCATAAACACCTGCGGCGGCATCGCCTTCGCAAAAAACCATCCCTGGCAATAGCGCACGCCGCGTTTGCGCAGCCAGTTAACCTGCTCCTCAGTTTCGACGCCTTCAGCGATCGTTTTTAACCCCAGGCTGTGCGCCAGCTCGATGATGTGTTCCGCAATCAAATGACTGGTTTTGTGGGTGGTCAGCGTTTCAACAAACGATTTATCGATTTTCAAAATATCGACATTCAATGATTTAAGGTTATGCAAGTTAGAGTAGCCAATACCAAAATCATCAATTGCCACTTCGTAACCAGCCTGGCGGAAAGCCAGAATAATCGGCGTCATTTTTTCGACATCAAGAAATGCATGCTCAGTCACTTCAAATTTAATTTGCTGCGGACGCACCGCGTATTGCTCTGTTTTCTGATTGATTCGCGCTATCAACCGTGACGTATGAAAATCGGAGGCCGACAGGTTAATAGAAACATAGCGATCGGCATGTGTTGCCAGGTACGCGCCCAGATCGCGGAAGACATTATCAATAACATAATCAGTTATCTGTTCTATCATCCCCTCCTTTTCTGCCAGCGGAATAAACTCTGCCGGATTCATTATTTGCCCCTGCTCACCAGGCCAACGTAACAACGCTTCAGCGCCGATACATTTTTCTGTTTTGATATCGATTATTGGCTGGTAATAAAGACAAAGTTGATGTTTTTCGAGGGCGCGTTGCAATTTACGTTTGGGAGATAAATAGTTTTGTCGAATACGTAGCCAGAGTAATAGCAGAACAAGACTCCCCAAAATACCGGCGGGCAACGCAAAAATAAGATGATTATAAAAATGGGTTATAAGACGTTGATATGAAGTCGCAACAATGGCTGCAATTGGGCGTTTTGTCGAATAAATTGTCGCATATAAATAGCCATTTCTTTGTACGGTTAAATCCTTCAAATGAATCAGCGGAGAAAACGTTGCTGCCGAGGCCTCTTTGCTTAACGAGAAAAAGGTTTTCGTCACCGTATCATACACACCCCATTGCAATGTCGGGTCATCAGACATCACTTCACTCCAGAAGAGAGGGTTGATAACCGCCACATAATTTCCCCGCTGCATATAGGTCATTTTATAGCCAGAGAAAAAAGGCGTATCGCGGTAATAATAGATAGAAA
>NZ_JBQZXE010000037.1:0-29939 GCF_053555855.1 Shigella sp. SIG3 | reverse complement strand
GATTTGTCTATTTTGTGATGTGATTCAAGGAATACAAAAAGAAGTGAGGACAACGCCTGATATGTGCTATCAGGCATTATTTGATGGATTAATCCTGACGAAGGACTTTGTGACCATAATCGAGTAACGCATCAGTGACTTTACGCATCATGCGGCTTTCAGGAGCAAAGCGGTGCCAGTAGAGCATCCGTCGTTGAAATAGCCCAGGCGTTAAGTCAATCAGTTCACCGCTGGCCAGCTCTTTCTCGATTTGCAGGTGCGGGATCATACAGCAGGTGGTGCCCTGGCGAGCAAGTTGTACGAACGCTTCTGAAGAATTAACGATATGGCAGGGTACGCTGCCAGGAGGAAGATCGAAGTTTTGCTGCAAAAAGGCCTGGTGCATATCGTCAAGATGGTCAAACGCGACCACTGGCGCTTTCAATAATGCCGAACGCGTTACGCCGTTAGGAAAATATTTTTCGGCAAACGGTTTTGAGCTGACGAACAGATAGTCGAGCGCACCGAGTTTATCGACAAGACAACTCGGCAGCGCCTGATGTTGAATACTCACCGCGCCGACCACTTCGCCGCGGCGCAGACGTTCCTGAGTACGGGTTTCATCTTCTACCTGCAAGTTGAGGCGGATAGGCGAATCAGCCAACACAGGAGCCAGTGCCGGAAGCAACCACGTCGCCAGACTGTCGGCGTTGACCGCCAGTGAAAGCAGCAGCGGAGTCGAACCGGTTTGTTCATCGCCCAGCCACTCTTCTTCCAGCAACTCCACCTGGCGCAGCAGTGCCAGCAGTTTTTGCCCTTGTTCCGTCGGGCGCGGCGGTACGGTACGCACCAACAGCGGCTGCCCGAACATATTTTCCAGTTGCTTAATGCGCTGTGAGACGGCTGATTGTGTAATGCACAGCTTTTGTGCCGCGCGCTCAAATCCTCGTTCACGTATCACCGCATCCAGTGCCTGTAATGTTCTGTAGTCCGGGCGTTTCATTGCTGTTGTCTGCTCCTGGTAAATGCTTTTTCCTGCACTATGACACAATTTTGTGTCAGGTTGCATATACCGAAGCCGTCGGCGGGTAACATTTGTATCAATGGTTAAACGCGCAGCTTAAAAGATCAGGGATTTGCGCTATTGCATTTCGCTTAGCGACTTCGCGCCCTGGTTATGTTGAATGGCGTGGCGTTATTGCCTCTGTTCGCACCGTGGAGCGGCATACCCAGACCGTTGTATGCTTTATTTGCGGGGCGAAAGGGGATGCCCGCCATTGCGCGATATTTTATGGATGAGTTAACCACCCGGCTTGCCAACGGGGTCTGAATCGCTTTTTTTGTATATAATGCGTGTGAAATTTCATACCACAGGCGAAACGATCATGACGCAGGATGAATTGAAAAAAGCAGTAGGATGGGCGGCACTTCAGTATGTTCAGCCCGGTACCATTGTTGGTGTAGGTACAGGTTCCACCGCCGCACACTTTATTGACGCGCTCGGCACGATGAAAGGCCAGATTGAAGGGGCCGTTTCCAGTTCAGATGCTTCCACTGAAAAACTGAAAAGCCTCGGCATTCACGTTTTTGATCTCAACGAAGTCGACAGCCTTGGCATCTACGTTGATGGCGCAGATGAAATCAACGGCCACATGCAAATGATCAAAGGCGGCGGCGCGGCGCTGACCCGTGAAAAAATCATTGCTTCGGTTGCGGAAAAATTTATCTGTATTGCCGACGCCTCCAAGCAGGTTGATATTCTGGGTAAATTCCCGCTGCCAGTAGAAGTTATCCCGATGGCACGTAGTGCAGTGGCGCGCCAGCTGGTGAAACTGGGCGGTCGTCCGGAATACCGTCAGGGCGTGGTGACCGATAATGGCAACGTGATCCTCGACGTCCACGGCATGGAAATCCTTGACCCGATAGCGATGGAAAACGCCATAAATGCGATTCCTGGCGTGGTGACTGTTGGCTTGTTTGCTAACCGTGGCGCGGACGTTGCGCTGATTGGCACACCTGACGGTGTCAAAACCATTGTGAAATGATCTGACGGGGGAACCTCCCCCGTTAAAAAAATTCTCTTCATTAAATTTGGTGACATGTGTCACGCTTTTACCAGGCAATTGTCGATTGCTCTAAATAAATCCTCTAAACCAGCATATTCATCCAAGAATTACCTTTGCGTGATATTTCCTCAACATCGCGACGCAAACGTTCATATTGCCGCAATATTATTTTTTGATATGTTGAAAGGCGGATGCAAATCCGCACACAACATTTCAAAAGACAGGATTGGGTAAATGGCAAAGGTATCGCTGGAGAAAGACAAGATTAAGTTTCTGCTGGTAGAAGGCGTGCACCAAAAGGCGCTGGAAAGCCTTCGTGCAGCTGGTTACACCAACATCGAATTTCACAAAGGCGCGCTGGATGATGAACAATTAAAAGAATCCATCCGCGATGCCCACTTCATCGGCCTGCGATCCCGTACCCATCTGACTGAAGACGTGATCAACGCCGCAGAAAAACTGGTCGCTATTGGCTGTTTCTGTATCGGAACAAACCAGGTTGATCTGGATGCGGCGGCAAAGCGCGGGATCCCGGTATTTAACGCACCGTTCTCAAATACGCGCTCTGTTGCGGAGCTGGTGATTGGCGAACTGCTGCTGCTATTGCGCGGCGTGCCGGAAGCCAATGCTAAAGCGCACCGTGGCGTGTGGAACAAACTGGCGGCGGGTTCTTTTGAAGCGCGCGGCAAAAAGCTGGGTATCATCGGCTACGGTCATATTGGTACGCAATTGGGCATTCTGGCTGAATCGCTGGGAATGTATGTTTACTTTTATGATATTGAAAACAAACTGCCGCTGGGCAACGCCACTCAGGTACAGCATCTTTCTGACCTGCTGAATATGAGCGATGTGGTGAGTCTGCATGTACCAGAGAATCCGTCCACCAAAAATATGATGGGCGCGAAAGAGATTTCGCTAATGAAGCCCGGCTCGCTGCTGATTAATGCCTCGCGCGGTACTGTGGTGGATATTCCGGCGCTGTGTGATGCGCTGGCGAGCAAACATCTGGCGGGGGCGGCAATCGACGTATTCCCGACGGAACCGGCGACCAATAGCGATCCATTTACCTCTCCACTGTGTGAATTCGACAACGTCCTTCTGACGCCACACATTGGCGGTTCGACTCAGGAAGCGCAGGAGAATATCGGCTTGGAAGTTGCGGGTAAATTGATCAAGTATTCTGACAATGGCTCAACGCTCTCTGCGGTGAACTTCCCGGAAGTCTCGCTGCCACTGCATGGTGGTCGTCGTCTGATGCACATCCACGAAAACCGTCCGGGCGTGCTAACTGCGCTGAACAAAATCTTCGCCGAGCAGGGCGTCAACATCGCCGCGCAATATCTACAAACTTCCGCCCAGATGGGTTATGTAGTTATTGATATTGAAGCTGACGAAGACGTTGCCGAAAAAGCGCTGCAGGCAATGAAAGCTATTCCGGGTACCATTCGCGCCCGTCTGCTGTACTAATTCCCCTTCTCTGAAAATTAACGGGCAGGTCACTGACTTGCCCGTTTTTTTATCCCTTCTCCACACCGTTGCCGCGTTGCGCATTCTACTTTGCGAGTCTGCTCCAGAAAATAAATCAAAGTCAGATCAATGCGTTGTGTTTATTTAATGGGGATTTACGATGGCGGGACAGCATGGGGCTGTAACGGTAAAGCCCTCACCGAAGCGAGGGCTTAAAGGAGAAGGGTTATGATGCGACTTGTCATCATACTGATTGTACTGTTACTGATAAGTTTCGGAGCTTATTAACAGTCAGTCTCAAGGGAGGAGTCATCCTCCCTTACCCTTACTCACTAAATTAGGTCAAAGAATCAACGATGTCAATCAGGGCGATGCGGGGTGCATCGCCCTGAACCGAACTTTTTGATAGCCACTTCATCGCCCACGTTTACTGCCGTAATAGATCCTTTTTCCCAAAAATTATCTCTGTTTTACATGGGGTTTTTCGAGCACGCTCGAAGAAAAGATTTAAAGGTAGATCAATGCGTTGTGGTTATTTAAAGAGAGCTTACGATAGCTGGGCAGCATGGGGCTGTAACGGTAAAGCCCTCACCGAAGCGAGGGCTTGAAGGAGAAGGGTTATGATGCGACTTGCCATCATACTGATTGTACTGTTACTCATAAGTTTCCCAGCTTATTAACAGTCACAGGGGAGGAGCAATCCTCCCTTACCCTTACTCACTAAATTAGGTTAAAGAATCAACGATGTCAATCAGGGCGATGCAGGTGTATCGCCCTTACCACTCCCAGACTTTCGACGGTGTAACCACCGCAGGAAGAGGGATATCCCACTCTTCAACGGGGAGTTTTTCCACCAACTGACAATCATGCGCATAACCCACCGGTTGCGTTTTATAGTGCTGCCAGTTTTGTAAGGTCCGATCATAAAAACCACCGCCCATTCCCAGGCGCTGACCGTACTCATCAAAGGCGACCAGCGGTGTGATCAGCACGTCTAATCGGGAAAGGGGTAGCACGTCACGCACATCCAGTTTTGGCTCATGGATCTTCAACCTGTTCATCACCAGTTCGCTTTGCGGATGGTAATTCAGGAACAGCAAATTACCGGCACTAAAGGGATGCAAAACTGGAAGATATACGCGCTTACCGGCGCGCCAGAGTTGTTCTATTAGCGGCTGGGTGTCGAGTTCACCATCAAAAGAGAGGAATACAGCGACCGTATGCGCCATCACCACCGGGGGATAAGTCATCATCCGGGTAGCGGCTTGTTGACCCATTTCCAGCTGTTGTTCCGGCGTTAACGCACGACGACGTTGCCGAATCATTTTGCGGATTTCTTGTCGGGATAATGTCAGTGGGAGCTCTGGTAGTTGCGTCATGGCTGGTGCCAGATAAGAAGGGAATCTCCGAGATGCCGCCGCAGGCTGTAACCCTTGAACCCTTGGTTCAAGGTGAATGTGTCGTCGCAGTTTTAAGGCTTCTCGGACGAACCGAGCATGCTCACCAACCGCGGAGCGCCACATTCTTGTGGTATGAAATATCGGCTCAGGGGACTGGCCCGCTTGCGAACATCTCAGAGAAATTTTGTCTTCACGGTTACTCTACCACAGTAAACCGAAAAGTGTCATTCAAAGTTTTGGTTAGTTTTTTCGGTGATGCGACCTTGTTCAAGTAACGCTTGTTCTATGGTCTGCTGCAGCATCCGAATACGCTGTTCCATACTTGCCGCGTAGTCACGAGTCTTTGCTTTTTCTTGCGCTAACTCATAGCTGATATTCAATGCGGCAATGAAGACCAACTGTTCAGTATTTGTGACTCTAGTGCGTTCTTTCAGATCTTGCAACCGTTGGTTCAGATCGTCCGCTGCCTGATTCAACGCATCCCTTTGGTCAGGCGGGCAGTTCACACGCAGTGAACGGCCAAAAATTTGGATATCGACGGGTTGTGCAGACATGCCACCTTCCTGCTGATTGACTGCGCTGCCTTCGTCTTTAGACCCATGGTCTGCGAAGGGGCGACGCTATAGCTACCCTGATGAGAAGAGACAAGCCCTTTTCTGGTCCACCAGGGCCCAAAGTGGTAGCATATCATGAATATTCCTCCCTTTGACGACGAATGCTTATGTCTATACAGAACGAAATGCCTGGTTACAACGAAATGAACCAGTATCTGAACCAACAAGGGACGGGTCTGACCCCTGCCGAGATGCATGGTTTAATCAGTGGGATGATATGTGGCGGTAACGATGACAGCTCATGGCTGCCGCTACTTCACGACCTGACGAACGAAGGCATGGCTTTCGGTCATGAGCTGGCACAGGCACTGCGTAAAATGCACTCTGCCACCAGCGATGCCCTGCAGGATGACGGCTTCCTTTTTCAGCTTTATCTGCCTGATGGCGATGATGTCAGCGTTTTCGATCGGGCTGATGCACTGGCAGGTTGGGTCAATCACTTCCTGCTTGGTCTTGGCGTTACGCAACCGAAGCTGGACAAAGTGACCGGCGAAACCGGTGAAGCCATCGACGATCTGCGTAACATCGCGCAGCTGGGCTACGACGAAGACGAAGATCAGGAAGAGCTTGAAATGTCGCTTGAAGAGATCATCGAATACGTTCGTGTTGCCGCGCTGTTATGCCACGACACCTTTACTCATCCGCAACCGACCGCGCCAGAAGTACAAAAACCGACTCTACACTAAAAACAAAAAACGTAAGGAGAGTGTTATGAGTGAGATATCCCGGCAAGAGTTTCAGCGTCGCCGTCAGGCCCTGGTGGAGCAAATGCAACCCGGCAGCGCCGCGCTGATTTTTGCTGCACCAGAAGTAACACGTAGCGCCGACAGCGAATACCCCTATCGTCAGAACAGTGACTTCTGGTACTTCACCGGCTTTAACGAACCGGAAGCGGTGCTGGTGCTGATTAAAAGCGATGACACTCATAACCACAGCGTTCTGTTTAACCGCGTTCGCGACCTGACGGCGGAGATCTGGTTTGGCCGTCGCTTAGGCCAGGATGCCGCGCCAGAGAAACTGGGCGTTGACCGCGCACTGGCATTCAGCGAAATCAATCAGCAACTTTATCAACTACTTAACGGCCTGGATGTGGTTTACCATGCCCAGGGCGAATATGCATATGCTGATGAAATCGTGAACAGTGCGCTGGAAAAACTGCGTAAAGGTTCGCGGCAAAATCTCACCGCACCGGCAACGATGATCGACTGGCGTCCTGTTGTTCATGAAATGCGCCTGTTCAAATCGCCAGAAGAGATTGCCGTACTCCGCCGCGCGGGAGAAATCACCGCCATGGCACATACACGGGCGATGGAAAAATGCCGTCCGGGAATGTTCGAGTACCATCTGGAAGGCGAAATTCACCACGAATTTAACCGCCACGGTGCGCGCTATCCTTCCTATAACACCATTGTAGGCAGCGGTGAAAACGGCTGCATTCTGCACTACACCGAAAACGAGAGTGAACTGCGCGACGGTGACCTGGTGTTGATTGACGCGGGTTGTGAATACAAAGGTTACGCGGGCGATATTACCCGCACCTTCCCGGTCAACGGCAAATTCACCCAGGCCCAGCGTGAAATCTACGACATTGTGCTGGAGTCTCTCGAAACCAGCCTGCGCCTGTATCGTCCGGGAACTTCCATTCTGGAAGTCACTGGTGAAGTGGTGCGCATCATGGTTAGCGGCCTGGTAAAACTCGGCATCCTGAAAGGTAATGTTGATGAACTGATCGCTCAGAACGCCCATCGTCCTTTCTTTATGCATGGCCTTAGCCACTGGTTAGGACTGGATGTCCATGACGTTGGCGTTTATGGTCAGGATCGCTCGCGCATTCTGGAACCGGGGATGGTACTGACCGTAGAGCCTGGTCTGTATATCGCGCCGGATGCGGATGTGCCAGAACAATATCGCGGTATCGGCATTCGTATTGAAGACGACATTGTGATTACCGAAACCGGCAACGAAAACCTCACCGCCAGCGTGGTGAAAAAGCCGGAAGAAATCGAAGCGTTGATGGCTGCTGCGAGAAAGCAATGAGCGTAATCATCGTCGGTGGCGGCATGGCGGGCGCGACGCTGGCGCTGGCTATTTCCCGGTTAAGTCACGGGGCGCTGCCGGTACATTTGATTGAAGCGACTGCGCCAGAGTCACATGCTCATCCGGGCTTTGATGGACGAGCGATAGCGCTGGCGGCGGGTACCTGTCAGCAACTGGCGCGCATCGGCGTCTGGCAATCTCTGGCTGATTGCGCAACCGCCATCACTACCGTGCATGTCAGCGATCGTGGTCATGCTGGATTCGTCACCCTCGCCGCAGAAGATTACCAACTGGCGGCGCTGGGGCAGGTTGTCGAATTGCATAATGTTGGGCAACGGCTGTTTGCATTGCTGCGAAAAGCACCTGGCGTAATGCTGCATTGCCCCGATCGCGTAGCTAACGTTGCCCGTACTCAGAGTCACGTTGAAGTGACGCTGGAGAGCGGCGAGATGCTGACGGGCCGCGTGCTGATAGCCGCTGATGGCACCCATTCAGCGTTAGCCACCGCGTGCGGCGTTGATTGGCAGCAGGAGCCTTACGAACAACTGGCAGTGATTGCCAACGTTGCTACTTCTGTTGCGCACGAAGGCCGCGCTTTTGAACGCTTCACGCAACATGGCCCGCTGGCGATGTTGCCGATGTCTGACGGACGCTGTTCGCTGGTCTGGTGTCATCCACTGGAACGGCGCGAAGAGGTGCTGTCGTGGAGCGACGAGAAGTTTTGCCGTGAACTCCAGTCTGCCTTTGGCTGGCGACTGGGGCAAATTACCCACGCCGGTAAACGCAGTGCTTATCCGCTGGCATTAACCCGCGCCGCCAGACCGATTACCCATCGCACTGTGCTGGTGGGCAATGCGGCGCAAACTCTGCACCCGATTGCCGGGCAAGGGTTTAACCTCGGTATGCGAGATGTCATGAGCCTTGCGGAAACCCTGACTCAGGCGCATGAGCGCGGAGAAGACATCGGTGATTACGGCATATTGTGCCGCTATCAGCAGCGTCGACAGAGCGATCGCGAAGCAACCATCGGCGTCACGGACAGCCTGGTACATCTTTTTGCCAACCGTTGGGCACCGCTGGTTGTCGGGCGCAACATCGGACTGATGACGATGGAATTATTCACCCCGGCACGCGATGTGCTGGCGCAGCGCACCCTCGGTTGGGTGGCGCGTTGAAGGCGGTTTTAAGGAATAAACAATGCAAAGTGTTGATGTAGCCATTGTTGGCGGCGGCATGGTGGGGCTGGCGGTTGCCTGCGGCTTACAGGGGAGCGGCTTACGCGTTGCCGTACTGGAGCAGCGCGTACCGGAACCTCTGGCGGTAGATGCACTACCACAACTGCGCGTTTCGGCTATCAATGCCGCCAGCGAAAAATTACTCACCCGTCTTGGCGTCTGGCAGGACATTCTCGCTCGTAGGGCCAGTTGCTATCACGGCATGGAAGTGTGGGACAAAGACAGTTTTGGTCACATCTCGTTTGACGATCAAAGCATGGGCTATAGCCATCTTGGGCACATCGTTGAAAACTCAGTGATTCACTACGCGCTGTGGAACAAAGCGCAGCAGTCGTCAGATATTACTCTGTTGGCCCCCACAGAATTACAGCAGGTCGCCTGGGGAGAAAATGAAACCTTCCTGACGCTGAAAGATGGCAGCATGTTAACGGCGCGTCTGGTGATTGGCGCGGACGGTGCTAATTCCTGGTTGCGCAACAAAGCAGATATTCCGCTGACTTTCTGGGATTATCAGCATCACGCGCTGGTAGCGACCATTCGCACGGAAGAACCGCATGATGCGGTGGCGCGGCAGGTTTTCCATGGCGAAGGCATTCTGGCCTTTTTACCGCTTAGCGATCCGCATCTTTGCTCGATTGTCTGGTCACTGTCGCCAGAGGAAGCGCAGCGGATGCAGCAGGCAAGTGAAGACGAATTTAATCGCGCGTTAAATATCGCTTTTGATAATCGCCTTGGCTTATGCAAGGTTGAGAGCGCGCGTCAGGTGTTCCCGCTGACGGGGCGTTATGCGCGCCAGTTTGCCGCACACCGTCTGGCGCTGGTGGGCGACGCCGCGCATACTATTCACCCACTGGCGGGGCAGGGCGTTAATCTCGGATTTATGGACGCCGCAGAGCTGATTGCTGAACTGAAACGGTTGCATCGTCAGGGTAAAGACATCGGGCAGTACATTTACCTGCGCCGCTATGAACGTAGCCGCAAGCACAGCGCGGCGCTGATGCTGGCTGGTATGCAGGGTTTTCGCGATCTCTTTTCCGGCGCTAATCCGGCGAAAAAACTGCTGCGTGATATTGGTTTGAAACTGGCCGACACGCTTCCTGGCGTTAAGCCGCAACTTATCCGCCAGGCAATGGGATTAAACGATTTGTCTGAATGGCTGCGTTAAAAATTTCTCCTCTGTTGTTTATTTGATACCCATCACACTTTCATCTCCCGGTTTTTTCGCCGGGAGATTTTCCTCATTTGAAATAAACTAATTTCACCTCCGTTTTCGCATTATATTTTCTAATGCCATGATTTTTTGATTTAGTGTTTTTTGACATTTTTTTAGCTCTTAATATTGTCTTATTCAAATTGACTTTCTCATCACATCATCTTTGTATAGAAATTGGTGTATTTTTTGGTTTTTTATTCTGTCGCGATTTTTGCATTTTTTAACCATAAGCTAATGTGATGATCAATTTTACCTTATGGTTAACAGTCTGTTTCGGTGGTAAGTTCAGGCAAAAGAGAACGATTGCGTTGGGGACCGGGAGTGGCTCCGATGCTGGGTTTTGTGGTGATAATTTCACCATGAAAAAGTTGTCAGCCCCGCTTATTCAATGAGGACAAGATGGCACAACAGACTCCTTTGTACGAACAACACACGCTTTGCGGCGCTCGCATGGTGGATTTCCACGGCTGGATGATGCCGCTGCATTACGGTTCGCAAATCGACGAACATCATGCGGTACGTACCGATGCCGGAATGTTTGATGTGTCGCATATGACCATCGTCGATCTCCGCGGCAGCCGCACCCGGGAGTTTCTGCGTTATCTGCTGGCGAACGATGTGGCGAAGCTCACCAAAAGCGGCAAAGCCCTTTACTCGGGGATGTTGAATGCCTCTGGCGGTGTGATAGATGATCTCATCGTCTACTACTTTACTGAAGATTTCTTCCGCCTCATTGTTAACTCCGCCACCCGCGAAAAAGACCTCTCCTGGATTACCCAACACGCTGAACCTTTCGGCATCGAAATTACCGTTCGTGATGACCTTTCCATGATTGCCGTGCAAGGGCCGAATGCTCAGGCAAAAGCTGCCACACTGTTTAATGATGCTCAGCGTCAGGCGGTGGAAGGGATGAAACCGTTCTTTGGCGTGCAGGTGGGCGATCTGTTTATTGCCACCACTGGTTATACCGGTGAAGCGGGCTATGAAATTGCGCTGCCCAATGAAAAAGCGGCCGATTTCTGGCGTGCGCTGGTGGAAGCGGGCGTTAAGCCCTGCGGTCTGGGGGCGCGTGACACGCTGCGTCTGGAAGCGGGCATGAATCTTTATGGTCAGGAGATGGACGAAACTATTTCTCCTTTAGCCGCCAACATGGGCTGGACTATCGCCTGGGAACCGACAGATCGTGACTTTATCGGTCGTGAAGCCCTGGAAGTGCAGCGTGAGCATGGTACAGAAAAACTGGTTGGTCTGGTGATGACCGAAAAAGGCGTGCTGCGTAATGAACTGCCGGTACGCTTTACCGATGCGCAGGGCAACCAGCATGAAGGCATTATCACCAGCGGTACTTTCTCCCCGACGCTGGGTTACAGCATTGCGCTGGCGCGCGTGCCGGAAGGTATTGGCGAAACGGCGATTGTGCAAATTCGCAACCGTGAAATGCCGGTTAAAGTGACAAAACCTGTTTTTGTGCGTAACGGCAAAGCCGTCGCGTGATTTACTTTTTTGGAGATTGATTGATGAGCAACGTACCAGCAGAACTGAAATACAGCAAAGAACACGAATGGCTGCGTAAAGAAGCCGACGGCACTTACACCGTTGGTATTACCGAACATGCTCAGGAGCTGTTAGGCGATATGGTGTTTGTTGACCTGCCGGAAGTGGGCGCAACGGTTAGCGCGGGCGATGACTGCGCGGTTGCCGAATCGGTAAAAGCGGCGTCAGACATTTATGCGCCAGTAAGCGGTGAAATCGTGGCGGTAAACGACGCACTGAGCGATTCCCCGGAACTGGTGAACAGCGAACCGTATGCAGGCGGCTGGATCTTTAAAATCAAAGCTAGCGATGAAAGCGAACTGGAATCACTGCTGGATGCGACCGCATACGAAGCATTGTTAGAAGATGAGTAACGGCTTTATTCCTCTTCTGCGGGAGAGGATCAGGGTGAGGAAAATTTATGCCTCACCCTCACTCTCTTCGTAAGGAGAGAGGTTCACAATTCACTGCACGTTTCAGGAACCATCGCTCATGACACAGACGTTAAGCCAGCTTGAAAACAGCGGCGCTTTTATTGAACGCCATATCGGACCGGACGCCGCGCAACAGCAAGAAATGCTGAATGCCGTTGGTGCACAATCGTTAAACGCGCTGACCGGCCAGATTGTGCCGAAAGATATTCAGCTTGCGACACCACCGCAGGTTGGCGCACCGGCGACCGAATACGCCGCACTGGCAGAACTCAAGGCTATTGCCAGTCGCAATAAACGCTTCACGTCTTACATCGGCATGGGTTACACCGCCGTGCAGCTACCGCCGGTTATCCTGCGTAACATGCTGGAAAATCCGGGCTGGTATACCGCGTACACTCCGTATCAACCTGAAGTCTCCCAGGGCCGCCTTGAAGCACTGCTCAACTTCCAGCAGGTAACGCTGGATTTGACTGGACTGGATATGGCCTCTGCTTCTCTTCTGGACGAGGCCACCGCTGCCGCCGAAGCAATGGCGATGGCGAAACGCGTCAGCAAACTGAAAAATGCCAACCGCTTCTTCGTGGCTTCCAATGTGCATCCGCAAACACTGGATGTGGTCCGTACTCGTGCCGAAACCTTTGGTTTTGAAGTGATTGTCGATGACGCGCAAAAAGTGCTCGACCATCAGGACGTCTTCGGCGTGCTGTTACAGCAGGTAGGCACTACCGGTGAAATTCACGACTACACTGCGCTTATTAGCGAACTGAAATCACGCAAAATTGTGGTCAGCGTTGCCGCCGATATTATGGCGCTGGTGCTGTTAACTGCGCCGGGTAAACAGGGCGCGGATATTGTTTTTGGTTCGGCGCAACGCTTCGGCGTGCCGATGGGCTACGGTGGCCCACACGCGGCATTCTTTGCGGCGAAAGATGAATACAAACGCTCAATGCCGGGCCGTATTATCGGTGTATCGAAAGATGCAGCTGGCAATACCGCGCTGCGCATGGCGATGCAGACTCGCGAGCAACATATTCGTCGTGAGAAAGCGAACTCCAACATTTGTACTTCCCAGGTACTGCTGGCAAACATCGCCAGCCTGTATGCCGTTTATCACGGCCCGGTTGGCCTGAAACGTATCGCTAACCGCATTCACCGTCTGACCGATATTCTGGCGGCGGGCCTGCAACAAAAAGGTCTGAAACTGCGCCATGCGCACTATTTCGACACCTTGTGTGTGGAAGTAGCCGACAAAGCGGGCGTACTGACGCGTGCCGAAGCGGCTGAAATCAACCTGCGTAGCGATATCCTGAACGCCGTGGGGATCACCCTTGATGAAACCACCACGCGTGAAAACGTAATGCAGCTTTTCAGTGTGCTGCTGGGCGATAACCACGGGCTGGAGATCGACACGCTGGACAAAGACGTGGCTCACGACAGCCGCTCTATCCAGCCTGCGATGCTGCGCGACGACGAAATCCTCACCCATCCGGTGTTTAATCGCTATCACAGCGAAACCGAAATGATGCGCTATATGCACTCGCTGGAGCGTAAAGATCTGGCGCTGAATCAGGCGATGATCCCGCTGGGTTCCTGCACCATGAAACTGAACGCCGCCGCCGAGATGATCCCAATCACTTGGACGGAATTTGCCGAACTGCACCCGTTTTGCCCGCCGGAACAGGCTGAAGGTTATCAGCAGATGATTGCGCAGCTGGCTGACTGGCTGGTGAAACTGACCGGTTACGACGCCGTTTGTATGCAGCCGAACTCCGGCGCACAGGGCGAATACGCGGGCCTGCTGGCGATTCGTCATTATCATGAAAGCCGCAACGAAGGGCATCGCGATATCTGCCTGATCCCGGCTTCTGCGCACGGAACTAACCCCGCTTCTGCACATATGGCAGGAATGCAGGTGGTGGTTGTGGCGTGTGATAAAAACGGCAACATCGATCTGACTGATCTGCGCGCGAAAGCGGAACAGGCGGGCGATAACCTCTCCTGTATCATGGTGACTTATCCTTCTACCCACGGCGTGTATGAAGAAACGATCCGTGAAGTGTGTGAAGTCGTGCATCAGTTCGGCGGTCAGGTTTACCTTGATGGCGCGAACATGAACGCCCAGGTTGGCATCACCTCGCCGGGCTTTATTGGCGCGGACGTTTCGCACCTCAACCTGCATAAAACTTTCTGCATTCCGCACGGCGGTGGTGGTCCGGGTATGGGACCGATCGGTGTGAAAGCGCATCTGGCACCGTTTGTACCGGGTCATAGCGTGGTGCAAATCGAAGGCATGTTAACCCGTCAGGGCGCAGTTTCTGCGGCACCGTTCGGTAGCGCCTCTATCCTGCCAATCAGCTGGATGTACATCCGCATGATGGGCGCAGAAGGGCTGAAAAAAGCAAGCCAGGTGGCAATCCTCAACGCCAACTATATTGCCAGCCGCCTGCAGGATGCCTTCCCGGTGCTGTATACCGGTCGCGACGGTCGCGTGGCGCACGAATGTATTCTCGATATTCGCCCGCTGAAAGAAGAAATCGGCATCAGCGAGCTGGATATTGCCAAGCGCCTGATCGACTACGGTTTCCACGCGCCGACGATGTCGTTCCCGGTGGCGGGTACGCTGATGGTTGAACCGACTGAATCTGAAAGCAAAGTGGAACTGGATCGCTTTATCGACGCGATGCTGGCTATCCGCGCAGAAATTGACCAGGTGAAAGCCGGTGTCTGGCCGCTGGAAGATAACCCGCTGGTGAACGCGCCGCACATTCAGAGCGAACTGGTCGCCGAGTGGGCGCATCCGTACAGCCGTGAAGTTGCGGTATTCCCGGCAGGCGTGGCAGACAAATACTGGCCGACGGTGAAACGTCTGGATGATGTTTACGGCGACCGTAACCTGTTCTGCTCCTGCGTACCGATTAGCGAATACCAGTAATTCACTGATTCGAGTATTTTCTAAAGGCGCTTCGGCGCCTTTTTAGTCAGATGACAAAGTACAAAAGTGCTCAGACAGTCCCCTCGCCCCTTTGGGGAGAGGGTTAGGGTGAGGGGAACAGGCCGGCACTGGCGCGAATATTTACCCTCACCCCGACCATCTCCCTGAAAGGGCGAGGGGGAAAAGCGTGCCAACATTGAAGATTGAGCCAGTTTGTTAGCAATCTCAAAGATACGTCAACGAATTAATTTTTCTCGGAAAAACAAATGGCTATAGCACTTGTGACCGGTGGCAGTCGCGGCATCGGGCGGGCAACTGCATTACTGTTGGCGCAAGAAGGGTATACGGTGGCGGTTAATTATCAGCAAAACCTCCACGCGGCGCAGGAAGTGATGAACTTAATAATGCAAGCCGGTGGCAAAGCATTCGTGCTCCAGGCGGATATCAGCGACGAAAACCAGGTCGTTGCGATGTTTACAGCAATCGATCAGCACGATGAACCGCTAGCAGCGCTGGTCAATAACGCCGGGATCTTGTTTACCCAGTGCACCGTTGAAAACCTTACCGCAGAGCGAATCAACCGAGTACTTTCCACCAACGTGACGGGATATTTTCTCTGCTGCCGCGAGGCGGTAAAACGCATGGCGCTTAAAAATGGTGGCAGTGGCGGCGCTATCGTCAATGTCTCTTCGGTGGCCTCACGGTTGGGTTCGCCAGGGGAATATGTTGATTACGCGGCATCGAAAGGGGCGATTGATACGTTAACCACCGGACGATCGCTGGAAGTCGCCGCGCAGGGGATCCGCGTTAACTGCGTGCGGCCAGGGTTTATTTATACCGAAATGCACGCCAGCGGCGGCGAGCCTGGACGCGTCGATCGCGTTAAGTCGAACATCCCCATGCAGCGTGGTGGACAGGCAGAAGAGGTCGCGCAGGCCATTGTCTGGCTACTAAGTGATAAAGCCTCTTACGTCACGGGAAGTTTTATCGATTTGGCGGGCGGGAAATAAAACAGGGAAGTTGTCTGACCGGATGCAACAAGTATTGCATCCGGTACTTCATCGACTTAAAGCTTCTCGCCGTTGCTGGCAATCACCTCTTTGTACCAGTTAAAGCTCTTCTTACGTGAACGCGACATATCGCCAGTACCGTCGTCATGTTTATTCACATAGATAAAGCCGTAGCGTTTGCTGTACTGCCCGGTAGTGAATGACACGCAGTCGATGCAGCCCCACGGTGTGTAGCCCATCAGATCCACACCATCGTAAGTCACTGCTTTTTTCATCTCTTCAATATGGGCGCGCAGGTAGTCAATGCGGTAGTCGTCGTTGATGCTGCCATCTTCTTCCACTTTGTCGTAAGCGCCAAAACCGTTTTCGACAATAAACAGCGGCCTCTGATAACGCTCATACAGTTCGCAAAGGGCATAGCGCAGACCTACTGGATCAATCTGCAGCCCCAGTCAGACGCTTTAACATACGGGTTCGGTACGCTGCCTTCAAAACCAGAGATCGCATCGCCGGTGCCGCCTTCGGCCTTCACTGCGTTGGTCATGTAATAGCTGAAACCAAGATAATCGCAGGTGCCTTCGCGCAGTACATCGAGATCGCCGTCTTCCATTTTGATATTAAATCCGCGACGTTCCCACTCGTTCAATACATAGGACGGGTAATAGCCGCATAGCTGCACATCGGTAAAGACGTAGCGTTCGCGCATCGACTCCTGAGCGAACATCACATCGTCCGGGTTACATGAGTAGGGATAGAGCGGCACCATCGCCAGCATACAGCCGACTTTCATCTCCGGGTTAATGCGACGCGCGGCTTTCACTGCCAGGGCGCTGGCGACAAACTGGTGATGCAGCACCTGGTACATCGTCTCTTCCGGGTTGTCATGCTCGGTATACACCACGCCGGAGCAGCAGTAACCAAACAGCGGCGCACGCCAGTTACGCTGGTTGTTTATTTCGTTGAAGGTCATCCAGTATTTGACTTTATGCTTGTAGCGTTCGAATACCACTTCCGCGAAACGGACAAAGAAATCAACGAATTTACGGTTGGTCCAGCTACCGTATTGCTGCACCAGATGCAGCGGCATTTCAAAGTGGGAGAGGGTTATCACCGGTTCGATGTTGTATTTCAGCAGTTCATCGAACAGAGAGTCGTAAAACTTCAGCCCTTCTTCGTTTGGCTGAGCTTCATCACCTTTTGGAAAAATACGCGTCCAGGCGATGGAAGTCCGAAAACATTTGAAGCCCATTTCGGCAAATAGCTTGATGTCTTCCTTGTAGTGACCATAAAAATCAACGGCTTCATGGTTTGGATAGTATTTTCCTGGCAAGACTTCTTTGGTGATTTCGCGCGGCACGCCGTGTGCGCCACCGGTCAGAACGTCACAAATGCTCGGTCCTTTGCCGCCTTTGTTCCAGCCGCCTTCGACCTGATGAGCGGCAACGGCGCCACCCCATAAGAAATCTTTCGGTAAGGTGAGTTTTTTCACTATCATAGGCTCCAGATCAGTCAATTCTTACAGGAAATAGTACCATGCAGCCAAACGACATCACTTTTTTTCAACGTTTCCAGGATGACATTCTGGCTGGGCGTAAAACCATCACCATCCGCGACGAGTCTGAATCGCACTTCAAAACGGGTGATGTGCTTCGTGTCGGACGTTTTGAAGATGACGGTTATTTTTGCACGATTGAAGTCACCGCAACCTCAACCGTAACGCTGGATACACTGACGGAAAAACATGCAGAGCAGGAAAATATGACCCTGCCTGAACTGAAAAAGGTCATTGCTGACATCTATCCCGGTCAGACACAATTTTATATGATTGAATTTAAATGTCTTTAAATTGAACTGACGCCTGTTAGTTGAAATTTCGCATTTAATTTCATGATTTTTAGGAGATTAGTCTCAAATCAAAATTTATTTTAGCTAACAGGTGTTCACTGGAACTATTCTCAGTTACGCTGGAGAGGTATACATGTGCGTGTACGTTTCTCTGGAGTAAGTTATGGTTCAGAAGCCCCTCATTAAGCAGGGATATTCGCTGGCAGAGGAAATTGCCAACAGCGTCAGTCACGGCATTGGGCTGGTGTTTGGTATCGTTGGGCTGGTGTTGCTACTGGTTCAGGCGGTGGATCTCAATGCCAGCGCCACAGCGATAACCAGTTACAGCCTCTATGGCGGCAGTATGATCCTGCTGTTCCTCGCTTCGACGCTCTATCACGCCATTCCTCATCAACGGGCAAAAATGTGGCTGAAGAAATTTGACCATTGCGCTATTTACCTGTTGATTGCCGGAACCTACACGCCGTTTTTGCTGGTGGGGCTGGATTCTCCGTTAGCGCGCGGGTTGATGATTGTTATCTGGAGCCTAGCATTGCTGGGGATTCTGTTCAAACTGACCATCGCGCACCGATTCAAAATTTTATCTCTGGTGACTTATCTGGCGATGGGCTGGCTGTCGCTGGTGGTAATTTATGAAATGGCAGTTAAGCTCGCGGCGGGCAGCGTTACCTTACTGGCGGTAGGCGGCGTGGTTTATTCGCTCGGGGTGATTTTCTACGTCTGCAAACGCATTCCATACAACCATGCCATCTGGCACGGCTTCGTGCTCGGCGGTAGTGTGTGCCACTTTCTGGCGATCTATTTGTATATTGGGCAGGCGTAATGGGTATGCCTTTGTAGGCCTGATAAGACGCGTCAGCGTCGCATCAGGCATCGGAGCGCAACCGCCGGATGCGGCGTGAACGCCTTATCCGATCTACGGGCCTCGTCCCTGTTGTGATAAAGGCATCAAATCCCAGACATGATAAGACGCGTCAGCGTCGCATCAGGCGATAAATGCCTGATGCGATACAGAGATTTACTCTTCGAGCGAATACGGCAGCGGCTCGATATGCAGTGTATTCGCATCGTCGCGTACGCGGAAGATGCTGTCCGGTTCCATATCGTTATTCATGACGACCTGTACCACGACCTGACCATCTTCCAGTTTTACCGCAGCCAGCACCGTACCGGTACGACGCCAGTTCTCGCCCATTTTCAGCTCTAAGTCTTCACCAGCTTCCGGCAGTCGGCTGGCACTACCTGCCAGCAACCAGAGCGCGCGTTTGTTGGCACCACGGAATTTTGCTCGCGCCACCATCTCTTGTCCGGTATAACAGCCTTTCTTAAAGCTGATACCGCCCAGCGCCTGGAGATTGGTCGCCTGTGGGATAAACTGCCCGCTGTTGGCGGCATCAATCACCGGGAAACCAGCTTCAATGTTTAATGCAAGCCACTGTTGGCTATTGTTCAGTTCCGCTTCACCGCGCAGTTTATCGGTCAGCATATTAGCAGTAGCTTCATCGGTTACGATCAGGAAACGTTCTGCCGGGTGTTCAAACCATAGCAAAGTGGTCGCGCCTTCTTTGACTACCTGTTTTTCTTTCGAAGGCAGTTCGCTAAAGAGATTTGCCAGCGCGGCGCGCGCCTGAAAACCGGCAACACCAAGCAGCACACGCTCGTCGTCTGGCGCGATGGTCACTTTAGAGAATACCGCATATTTTTTCAGTTCAGTCAGCTGCGGTTCACGCACGCTGCGCCGTTCAATCCATGCAAAGCCATCGCCGTCGCGGAACAGACGTAAATTGCTCCACATTTTACCTTTGGCGTCGCAATGGGCGGCGAGCAGGTGCTGATCTTCTGCCATCTGGCTGACATCTGCTGTCACCTGACCCTGCATATATTTTTCGCTGTCCGCGCCAGTAATGGTGGCAAGCGCCCAGTCATCAAGCGTCATCAGCGTCAGCGGTAAACGGGCAGAAGCCGTAGGCTGACGTGGAGGAAAAGGTGTAAAAGCCATAATAGAGTCCTGAGTTGCTTAACGGCGTATTAATGACTAATGGTAAAAGAGCTATGAGGCAATGCAAGTGCTTTCACTACGCGATCTGTGCCTTCTGCGAGGCGACTGCCAAAAAAATGAAGCCCTTGAATTGTTGTGAATTAATTTCGCGATCGCGATGGTGTTTACTGATATTCCCGTAAAAGAAGTCGAAAAACACGTTACAATAGCCGGGTACTGGATTTTCGTGAGACAGGAAGAAGATGGACATTAACAACAAAGCCCGCATTCATTGGGCATGCCGCCGTGGTATGCGCGAACTCGATATTTCAATCATGCCGTTTTTCGAACATGAGTACGACAGCTTAAGCGATGACGAAAAACGCATCTTTATTCGTCTGCTGGAATGTGACGATCCGGACCTGTTTAACTGGCTGATGAATCACGGTAAACCGGCCGATGCAGAACTGGAAATAATGGTCCGACTCATCCAGACACGGAACCGGGAACGTGGTCCTGTGGCAATCTGATTTGCGCGTCTCCTGGCGCGCACAGTGGCTTTCCTTGCTGATTCATGGGCTGGTTGCCGCTGTTATTTTACTCATGCCCTGGCCGCTCAGTTACACCCCGTTATGGATGGTGTTACTTTCGCTGGTGGTATTTGATTGCGTTCGCAGCCAGCGGTGTATTAATGCTCGCCAGGGGGAAATTCGCTTGTTGATGGACGGGCGTTTGCGTTGGCAAGGGCAGGAGTGGAGCATCGTCAAAGCACCGTGGATGATTAAGAGCGGCATGATGCTGCGTTTACGTTCTGATGGCGGTAAACGGCAACATTTATGGCTGGCAGCCGACAGCATGGACGAAGCCGAATGGCGGGATTTACGGCGGATTTTGTTGCAACAAGAGACGCAAAGATAAAGATGACGGCAAAGCATATGCGCTAAGCCGTCAGTGAGATCAGGCGTAATGCTCTGCCATTTCGTTGAGGATTTGCTCGCACCAGCTCTGAATACGCTCGTCGCTAAGGTCATACTGGTTAGTTTCATCCAGCGCCAGACCCACGAACAGTTGCCCGTCAGCAATCACCGGTTTCGGGCTGGTAAATTCATATCCTTCCGTTGGCCAGTAGCCGACGAACTTCACGCCTTTGGTCGAGAGTTTGTCATGCAGCATACCGAGCGCATCGAGGAACCACTCGCCGTATCCCAGTTGATCGCCAAGCCCATACAGCGCAATAATTTTACCTTCAAGGTTCAGGTCGTCGAGCTGATCCCAGACGGCTTCCCAGTCTTCTTGGATTTCACCAAAATCCCAGGTCGGGATACCCAGAATGAGCACATCGTACTGCTCCATTAATTTCGGGGAGTCGTCCTTGAGGTTATGTAAGGTCACCAGTTCTGGGCCGATAATATCGCGGATTTTTTCTGCCGCCATTTCGGTGTAACAGGTGCTGGAACCGTAAAAAAGACCCATATTCATAACGTAAGCTTCTCGATTCTGCTGTGGCTTTTGCAGCTAGTGTATCAGAATCGCTTTAGTCACGGCACAATAAGGCATAATGGATCAAATGAGTGACCATAAGGGGCGCAAGTGAAACAGGATCTGGCACGCATCGAGCAGTTTCTTGATGCTCTGTGGCTGGAAAAAAATCTGGCTGAAAATACGTTGAACGCTTACCGTCGCGATCTGTCAATGATGGTGGAGTGGTTGCATCACCGCGGGTTGACGCTGGCGACGGCGCAAAGTGACGATTTGCAGGCATTACTGGCAGAACGGCTGGAGGGCGGGTATAAAGCCACCAGCTCAGCGCGTTTGCTGAGTGCAGTGCGCCGATTGTTCCAGTATCTTTATCGCGAAAAGTTTCGTGAAGACGATCCCAGTGCGCATCTCGCTTCACCGAAATTGCCCCAGCGTTTGCCAAAAGATTTAAGCGAAGCGCAGGTCGAACGTTTATTACAGGCGCCATTAATTGATCAGCCACTGGAGCTACGCGATAAAGCCATGCTTGAAGTGTTGTATGCTACCGGGCTGCGTGTCTCTGAACTGGTCGGGCTGACAATGAGTGATATCAGCCTGCGTCAGGGCGTAGTGCGGGTCATTGGTAAAGGCAACAAAGAGCGCCTGGTGCCGTTAGGGGAAGAGGCGGTTTACTGGCTGGAAACCTATCTGGAACATGGGCGTCCGTGGCTGCTGAATGGTGTGTCAATTGACGTGTTGTTTCCCAGCCAGCGTGCGCAGCAGATGACGCGACAGACCTTCTGGCACCGCATTAAACATTATGCCGTGCTGGCGGGTATCGACAGCGAAAAGCTGTCACCGCATGTGTTGCGTCACGCTTTTGCCACTCATTTATTAAATCATGGTGCGGATTTACGCGTGGTGCAGATGCTACTGGGCCACAGCGATCTTTCCACCACGCAAATTTATACGCATGTCGCTACCGAGCGTCTGCGGCAACTTCATCAACAGCATCACCCGCGGGCGTGATGTCTGAAAAGAACGGGAAGATTTATGAAGAAAGGTTTTATGTTGTTTACTTTGTTAGCGGCGTTTTCAGGCTTTGCTCAGGCTGATGACGCGGCAATTCAACAAACGTTAGCCAAAATGGGCATCAAAAGCAGCGATATTCAGCCCGCGCCCGTAGCTGGCATGAAGACAGTTCTGACTAACAGCGGTGTGTTGTACATCACCGATGATGGTAAACATATCATTCAGGGGCCAATGTATGACGTTAGTGGCACGGCTCCGGTCAATGTCACCAATAAGATGCTGTTAAAGCAGTTGAATGCGCTTGAAAAAGAGATGATCGTTTATAAAGCGCCGCAGGAAAAACACGTCATCACCGTGTTTACTGATATTACCTGTGGTTACTGCCACAAACTGCATGAGCAAATGGCAGACTATAACGCGCTGGGGATCACCGTGCGTTATCTTGCTTTCCCGCGCCAGGGGCTGGACAGCGATGCAGAGAAAGAAATGAAAGCTATCTGGTGTGCGAAAGATAAAAACAAAGCGTTTGATGATGTGATGGCAGGTAAAAGCGTCGCACCAGCCAGCTGCGACGTGGATATTGCCGACCATTACGCACTTGGCGTCCAGCTTGGCGTTAGCGGTACTCCGGCAGTTGTGCTGAGCAATGGCACACTTGTTCCGGGTTACCAGCCGCCGAAAGACATGAAAGAATTCCTCGACGAACACCAAAAAATGACCAGCGGTAAATAATTCGCGTGAAACAACAGATACAACTTCGTCGCCGTGAAGTCGATGAAACGGCAGACTTGCCCGCTGAATTGCCTCCCTTGCTGCGCCGTTTATACGCCAGCCGGGGAGTACGCAGTGCGCAAGAACTGGAACGCAGTGTTAAAGGTATGTTGCCCTGGCAGCAACTAAGCGGTGTCGAAAAGGCCGTTGAGATCCTTTACAACGCTTTTCGCGAAGGAACGCGGATTATTGTGGTCGGTGATTTCGACGCCGACGGCGCGACCAGCACGGCTCTAAGCGTGCTGGCGATGCGCTCGCTTGGTTGCAGCAATATCGACTACCTGGTACCAAACCGTTTCGAAGACGGTTACGGCTTAAGCCCGGAAGTGGTCGATCAGGCCCATGCCCGTGGCGCGCAGTTAATTGTCACGGTGGATAACGGTATTTCCTCCCATGCGGGAGTTGAGCACGCTCGCTCGTTGGGCATCCCGGTTATTGTTACCGATCACCATTTGCCGGGCGACACATTACCCGCAGCGGAAGCGATCATTAACCCTAACTTGCGCGACTGTAATTTCCCGTCGAAATCACTGGCAGGCGTGGGTGTGGCGTTTTATCTGATGCTGGCGCTGCGCACCTTTTTGCGCGATCAGGGCTGGTTTGATGAGCGCGGCATCGCAATTCCTAACCTGGCAGAACTGCTGGATCTGGTAGCGCTGGGGACAGTAGCGGACGTCGTGCCGCTGGACGCTAATAATCGCATTCTGACCTGGCAGGGGATGAGTCGCATCCGTGCCGGAAAGTGCCGTCCAGGGATTAAAGCGCTGCTGGAAGTGGCAAATCGCGATGCACAAAAACTAGCCGCCAGCGATTTAGGTTTTGCGCTGGGACCGCGTCTCAATGCTGCCGGGCGACTGGATGATATGTCCGTTGGTGTGGCGCTGTTGCTGTGCGACAACATCGGCGAAGCGCGCGTGCTGGCAAATGAACTCGATGCGCTAAACCAGACGCGAAAAGAGATCGAACAAGGAATGCAGGTTGAAGCCCTGACCCTGTGCGAGAAACTGGAGCGCAGCCGTGACACGCTACCCGGCGGGCTGGCAATGTATCACCCCGAATGGCATCAGGGCGTTGTCGGTATTCTGGCTTCGCGTATCAAAGAGCGTTTTCACCGTCCGGTTATCGCCTTTGCGCCAGCAGGTGACGGTACGCTGAAAGGTTCCGGTCGCTCCATTCAGGGGCTGCATATGCGTGATGCGCTGGAGCGATTAGACACACTCTACCCCGGCATGATGCTCAAGTTTGGCGGTCATGCGATGGCGGCGGGTTTGTCGCTGGAAGAGGATAAATTCGAACTCTTTCAACAACGGTTTGGCGAACTGGTTACTGAGTGGCTGGCCCCTTCGCTATTGCAAGGCGAAGTGGTGTCAGACGGTCCGTTAAGCCCGGCCGAAATGACCATGGAAGTGGCGCAGCTGCTGCGCGATGCTGGCCCGTGGGGGCAGATGTTCCCGGAGCCGCTGTTTGACGGTCATTTCCGTCTGCTGCAACAGCGGCTGGTGGGCGAACGTCATTTGAAGGTGATGGTCGAACCGGTCGGCGGCGGTCCACTGCTGGATGGTATTGCTTTTAATGTCGATACCGCTCTCTGGCCGGATAACGGCGTCCGCGAAGTGCAACTGGCTTATAAGCTCGATATCAACGAGTTTCGCGGCAACCGCAGCCTGCAAATTATCATCGACAATATCTGGCCAATTTAGCGTCATCTTCTCTATAAAAAAGAGCGTGGATTGGGTACAATCCCGCTCTTATCACCGCATTTTGACTAGCTCAATAAAAGAAATCAGACCATGTTTGAAATTAATCCGGTAAATAATCGCATTCAGGACCTCACGGAACGCTCCGACGTTCTTAGGGGGTATCTTTGACTACGACGCCAAGAAAGAGCGTCTGGAAGAAGTAAACGCCGAGCTGGAACAGCCGGATGTCTGGAACGAACCCGAACGCGCACAGGCGCTGGGTAAAGAGCGTTCCTCCCTCGAAGCCGTTGTCGACACCCTCGACCAAATGAAACAGGGGCTGGAAGATGTTTCTGGTCTGCTGGAACTGGCTGTAGAAGCTGACGACGAAGAAACCTTTAACGAAGCCGTTGCTGAACTCGACGCCCTGGAAGAAAAACTGGCGCAGCTTGAGTTCCGCCGTATGTTCTCTGGCGAATATGACAGCGCCGACTGTTACCTCGATATTCAGGCGGGGTCTGGCGGTACGGAAGCACAGGACTGGGCGAGCATGCTTGAGCGTATGTATCTGCGCTGGGCAGAATCGCGTGGTTTCAAAACTGAAATCATCGAAGAGTCGGAAGGTGAAGTGGCGGGTATTAAATCCGTGACGATCAAAATCTCCGGCGATTACGCTTACGGCTGGCTGCGTACAGAAACGGGCGTTCACCGCCTGGTGCGTAAAAGCCCGTTTGACTCCGGCGGTCGTCGCCACACGTCGTTCAGCTCTGCGTTTGTTTATCCGGAAGTTGATGATGATATTGATATCGAAATCAACCCGGCGGATCTGCGCATTGACGTTTATCGCGCGTCCGGCGCGGGCGGTCAGCACGTTAACCGTACCGAATCTGCGGTGCGTATTACCCACATCCCGACCGGGATCGTGACCCAGTGCCAGAACGACCGTTCCCAGCACAAGAACAAAGATCAGGCCATGAAGCAGATGAAAGCGAAGCTTTATGAACTGGAGATGCAGAAGAAAAATGCCGAGAAACAGGCGATGGAAGATAACAAATCTGACATCGGCTGGGGCAGCCAGATTCGTTCTTATGTCCTTGATGACTCCCGCATTAAAGATCTGCGCACCGGGGTAGAAACTCGCAACACGCAGGCCGTGCTGGACGGCAGCCTGGATCAATTTATCGAAGCAAGTTTGAAAGCAGGGTTATGAGGAACCAACATGTCTGAACAACACGCACAGGGCGCTGACGCGGTAGTCGATCTTAACAATGAACTGAAAACGCGTCGTGAGAAGCTGGCGAACCTGCGTGAGCAGGGAATTGCCTTCCCGAACGATTTCCGTCGCGATCATACCTCTGACCAATTGCACGCAGAATTCGACGGTAAAGAGAACGAAGAACTGGAAGCGCTGAACATCGAAGTCGCCGTTGCTGGCCGCATGATGACCCGCCGTATTATGGGTAAAGCGTCTTTCGTTACCCTGCAGGATGTGGGTGGCCGCATTCAGCTGTACGTTGCCCGTGACGATCTGCCGGAAGGCGTTTACAACGAGCAGTTCAAAAAATGGGACCTCGGCGACATCCTCGGCGCGAAAGGTAAACTGTTCAAAACCAAAACCGGCGAACTGTCTATCCACTGTACCGAGCTGCGTCTGCTGACCAAAGCACTGCGTCCGCTGCCGGATAAATTCCACGGCTTGCAGGATCAGGAAGCGCGCTATCGTCAGCGTTATCTGGATCTCATCTCTAACGATGAATCCCGTAACACCTTTAAAGTACGCTCGCAGATCCTCTCTGGTATTCGCCAGTTCATGGTGAACCGTGGCTTTATGGAAGTTGAAACGCCGATGATGCAGGTGATCCCAGGCGGTGCCGCTGCGCGTCCGTTTATCACCCACCATAACGCGCTGGATCTCGACATGTACCTGCGTATCGCGCCGGAACTGTACCTCAAGCGTCTGGTGGTCGGTGGCTTCGAGCGTGTATTCGAAATCAACCGTAACTTCCGTAACGAAGGTATTTCCGTACGTCATAACCCAGAGTTCACCATGATGGAACTCTACATGGCTTACGCAGATTACAAAGATCTGATCGAGCTGACCGAATCGCTGTTCCGTACTCTGGCACAGGATATTCTCGGTAAGACGGAAGTGACCTACGGCGACGTGACGCTGGACTTCGGTAAACCGTTCGAAAAACTGACCATGCGTGAAGCGATCAAGAAATATCGCCCGGAAACCGACATGGCGGATCTGGATAACTTCGACTCTGCGAAAGCGATTGCTGAATCTATCGGTATCCACGTTGAGAAGAGCTGGGGTCTGGGCCGTATCGTTACCGAGATCTTCGAAGAAGTGGCAGAAGCACATCTGATTCAGCCGACCTTCATTACTGAATATCCGGCAGAAGTTTCTCCGCTGGCGCGTCGTAACGACATTAACCCGGAAATCACAGACCGCTTTGAGTTCTTCATCGGTGGTCGTGAAATCGGTAACGGCTTTAGCGAGCTGAATGACGCGGAAGATCAGGCGCAACGCTTCCTGGATCAGGTTGCCGCGAAAGACGCAGGTGACGACGAAGCGATGTTCTACGATGAAGATTACGTTACCGCACTGGAACATGGCTTACCGCCGACAGCAGGTCTGGGGATTGGCATCGACCGTATGGTAATGCTGTTCACCAACAGCCATACCATCCGCGACGTTATTCTGTTCCCGGCGATGCGTCCGGTGAAATAAGCATTACGTTATGCTCACAACCCCGGCAAATGTCGGGGTTTTTTATTTAAGCTGGGTAAATGCAGATAATCGTATTCTGGCTTCGCGATTTGTCGCCTGCATCACCATCCACGGACTGAACGCCCACGGCGTGGCATCAATACCGCGTAATACATCAGCTAAATCACACCATTGATAATCCATCACTTCATCATCGTTGATCTGTAACGCACTGGTGGTGCGTGCGGCAAATACCGGACACACTTCATTTTCCACAATGCCACTCGGATCGGTGGCGCGGTAGCGAAAGTCAGGATAGATAGATTCAGGAGGCGTAATTTCCACGCCAAGCTCATAACGGCAACGGCGGATCACCGCGTCTTCGCTGCTTTCTCCCAGTTGTGGGTGCCCACAAACCGAGTTAGTCCACACGCC
The DNA here is from genome assembly GCF_053555855.1 of Shigella sp. SIG3. NCBI lineage: Bacteria > Pseudomonadati > Pseudomonadota > Gammaproteobacteria > Enterobacterales > Enterobacteriaceae > Shigella > Shigella sp. SIG3. Next base: position 2,105 of record NZ_JBQZXE010000037.1, on the reverse strand, counting down.
AGGCCACGCTTTTTTGCTCAGTGCGCGGCGGGTAACTAATAATTGCCCCTTGGCATTAAACAGCCAACTGGAGAACGCGAGATGTAAGAGGGTGTCTGCCGTGTGTGCGGCATACTTTTCCAGCGTACCCGTGGGAACTCCCTGTGCATTCAATAAAATGACGTGTTCCGTTTGCATAATTTCTCACATGTAATTCTGATCACTCATCATTATAGATAATTGAAGAGTGAAATGATTAACCAAGAGAGCGTTTATCGACAACCGCCCGTTTTGAGCGGATGCCGACAGGTAAAAACCATTTAAAAAAGTAGCATCATATATTTGAAGCGACTTTCAATGGCCATTGCAACACAGTCAGAAATGACAGGAATAGAGAGAGTAAAAAGCAACAACAGACTGAATATAGCGCGCATTAAAAAATTCATATTATTCTCCATGCTCATTTTTCTTCAGCTTGCGCATCAGAAGCCACATACGTACTGTCCTGACTTTTAAATCTTTATCAGAGACGGATTCCTTCACCAGGTCAGCATGATGCTGATAGCCATTAAAGAAGACGTTCAGCACAACGGCGCTAAGGGTTGCGAGCATAATGCCGCTATGTAGCAGCGGTTGCAGTACGGCCGGTAACTTAGAAAAGAAATCGTGAGAGAGCGTCGGAGTCATGCCAACGCCGAGACTGATCGCCACAATATAGAGGTTGTAACGGTTGGTGGTGTAGTTACAGCGCGACAGAATTCGAATCCCTGTCGCCAGTACCATGCCGAACATCACTAGACCAGCGCCGCCCAGCACAAATTGCGGAATGGAGGCTACCAGCACCGCCATTTTTGGCACCATGCCAAACAGGATTAATATAATTCCCGAAGAAATACACACCCAGCGGCTATGAACGCGCATCACGCTAACCAGGCCAACGTTTTGAGAAAATGACGTGTGGGGGAAGCTGTTAAACGTGCCGCCTATCATTGTCCCTACGCCATCGACACGCAGCCCGCGAATAATATCGTGTGAAGAGAGTTTACGACCGACTATTTCACCCAGTGCCAGGAACATCCCCATCGACTCGATAAACACGATGATTAACACGGCAGTCATGGTCAGAATGGAAACGGGATCGAAAATCGGCATACCAAACGACATCGGGGTGACAATCGCAAACCACGAGGCATCATGTAGCCCGGATAAATTGACTTCATTCATCATCCACGAAAGTAAAAAGCCAAATACAATCCCCAGTAATACGGCGACGTTGGACATAAATCCTTTCGCATAGCGAGTAATGAGCAAGATAAAAATTAAGACGGCAAAGGAGATACCTAAATAAACGGGATTACCATATTGCGGATTCCCTTTACCTCCAGCGGCCCAGTCAATACCCACCTGAATGATGCTAAGCCCAATAGAAGTAATAACCACACCGGTAACCAGTGGCGGGAATAAAGGCATCAAGCGACCAATAAGTGGCGCTAATAATGTGGTGATAAAACCCGCGGCGATAGTGGCACCAAATATCCCCAGCAGGCCGATATCCGGGTTCATCCCAATGGCTATCATTGGTGTTACAGCAGCAAAGGTCACCGACATAATCACCGGCAGGCGGATCCCCATAAAGCGGCCGATACCGATACATTGCAATAATGTGACGATCCCGCAGCAAAAGAGATCCGAGCTAATGAGCATCGCAATAGCATCTTTTGAGAGGCCCAGTCGGTCACCAATCATAAGAGGAACAGCGACTGCACCTGCGTACATGACAAGGACGTGTTGCAGACCGAGTATGATCAGCTTTCCTGGTGATAATATGCGGTCAACCTCATCAGTTGGGCGGTCTTGCCCAGAAGATGAGGGAAGTTGGGAATCTATGGCGCTCATCAGTGTTTCTCCTTTCGCCCGCCAGAATAAAAAGCAACCGTTTACGTTAATGAAACTGTCTAAACACATGCTCGTGGAGTGCCAGTTTTTGCGAGGAAGGGGAGTTAGAGACAGGAATTGCGGAGGCAATCACATAATCGTGCTTAAACCACGAAAATGACAAGAGAACCTGACAATGGAATTATCTGTAATTTTCTCATATTGATATTTCATTAATCATTCTGGCATGT
>NZ_JBQZXE010000036.1:0-32316 GCF_053555855.1 Shigella sp. SIG3 | reverse complement strand
AGATGGTCAACATTATTATATATACGATACAAAGTTTCTTACGCTCTACCTTGAGCAGACAGAGATGAAGAATTTGCCGATTGGTGGCGTCTGGAAGGGGAAAGTTAAATTACATTCGAACAGCCCGGCCCAGGACTATTTCGCAAATATTACCCTGAATACGCTCGACCCCAACCATATTGACGTGTTCTTCCCGGAGTTCGCCCACGCCACGCCAAGGGTGCAGTTAGACTTGCATCCAACAGGAAGCGTTAACGGCAGCAACTACGCGCAAGATCTGACCATGTTGGACATGTGCCTGTACGATGGTTTTAACGGTAATGCCATCAGTTATGAAATCATGCTCAAAGATGAAGGGCGACCAGCTGCAGGGCGCAGAGACGGTTACTTCTCTATCTATCGTCAGGGAGGGACCACCACCGACGAGGGAGAACGCATTGATTACCGGGTCAAAATGTACAACCCGGAAACCGGTGGGCAAATTGATGTGCGCAATAATGAAAATATGGTCTGGAACAGCATTAACCTGAAACGTGTGCGTCCGGTGGTACTGCCCGGTATTCGCTATGCCGTGATGTGTGTGCCGACACCCTTGACTCTGGCAGTCGATAAATTCAGCGTGATGGATAAACAGGCCGGGTACTACATGGGCAAATTGTCAGTAATCTTTACGCCTTCCTTGCCAACCATCAATTAACCCTGCAAACCGGACAAACGCTTTTTTCTATATAAACGACGAAGCCGCCTGATAAGGCGGCTTCGTCGTTATAACTTACGTTAAACGTTAATGTTGCGGTGCGGGATCGTTATGTGTTTCCTGTGCCACCTCAATCGCCGGTTTGTTCTGCAATACGGTCCAGATAACCAGCGCACCCAGCAGGTCAAATACTGCCAGAACTGCGAACAGCGGGCTGAAGCCGATGGTGTCAGCCAGTGCACCGACAACCAGCGCAAACAGCGTACTTGCCAGCCATGCGGACATCCCGGTTAAACCGTTCGCCGTCGCCACTTCGTTACGACCGAACACGTCAGAAGAGAGCGTAATCAGCGCGCCAGACAGTGCCTGGTGGGCAAAACCACCGATACACAGCAGCATAATTGCGACATACGGGTTGGTGAACAGACCGATCATACCCGGGCCAATCATCAGCACAGCACCCAGCGTTACGACCATCTTACGGGAAACGATCAGGTTCACACCAAACCAACGCTGGAACAGCGGCGGCAGGTAACCACCGAGGATACAACCGAGGTCAGCAAACAGCATCGGCATCCAGGCGAACATCGCGATCTCTTTCAGGTTAAAGCCGTAAACTTTAAACATGAACAGCGGGATCCACGCGTTAAAAGTACCCCAGGCCGGTTCTGCTAGGAAACGCGGCAGTGCGATACCCCAGAACTGACGGTTACGCAGGATCTGACCAACGGACATTTTCTTCGCCGTGCTCACCTGGTGCTGGGCTTCCTGACCATTAATAATATAGTCGCGTTCTTCATCGGTCAGATGCTTCTGGTCGCGCGGATGTTTATAGAAAATCAGCCATGCCATCGCCCAGATAAAGCTCAATGCACCGGAGATGATAAATGCCATCTGCCAGCTGTGCATCACGATTGCCCATACCACCAGCGGCGGCGCAATCATCGCACCAATCGAAGAACCTACGTTAAAGTAGCCTACTGCGATGGAACGCTCTTTCGCCGGGAACCATTCGGAGCTGGCTTTCAGACCCGCCGGGATCATCGCTGCTTCCGCGGCACCGACCGCACCACGAGCAACAGCCAGGCCACCCCAGCTACCTGCCAGCGCGGTTGCACCACAGAACACGGCCCACAGCACAGCAAACATTGCATAACCGATTTTCGTACCCAGCACATCCAGTACATAACCTGCTACCGGTTGCATGACCGTATAAGCAGCAGAATAGGCTGCGATGATATAGGAATACTGTTGGGTGGAGATGTTTAACTCTTCCATCAGAGTTGGCGCAGCTGCCGCCACAGTGTTACGCGTCAGGTAACCAAGCACGGTGCCGAGCGTCACCAGTGCGATCATATACCAACGTAACCCTTTAATTTTACTCATGTAAAACCTCATCGTTTTGTTATATCCGCAGGAAGCGCGGCCATCATCCCGCCAGAGGCTGAAGATGTTAGTTACGACCGGGTAACCGAAAAAAAACCGGCACGCCCCGAACGTTGCCATGAAAGTTTCGTGCTAATTCGGCTTCCGTACCGGTTAACCCGATTCATCTAACAAATGAATGAATCGGCAATTTGCATTCCGTCGACTTATGATTTGCGACGGCAGAAAGATAACTTGTCATACAACCTTAAAAGGTGAGAGCCATCACAAATGTGCGAATATTTGTAGGGACATTACCTGACGACAGCGAGGCCAGTACTGGCGCGGCCTGCAGCGAGATTTACCACTTTGAGAGTAATTTTTTTAACTACGTTTATTGATCTAACTCACGAAAATATCTTCGGACTCTGGAAATTGGTGTGATAACTTTGTCAGCATCGCACCATAAGCAAGCTAGCTCACTCGTTGAGAGGAAGACGAAAATGACTCCGTTTATGACTGAAGATTTCCTGTTAGATACCGAATTTGCCCGCCGTCTGTATCACGACTACGCAAAAGACCAGCCGATTTTCGATTACCATTGCCATTTGCCGCCGCAGCAGATTGCGGAAGACTATCGTTTTAAAAACCTGTATGACATCTGGTTGAAGGGCGATCACTACAAATGGCGCGCTATGCGTACCAACGGTGTGGCTGAGCGTCTGTGTACTGGTGATGCGTCTGACCGTGAAAAATTTGACGCCTGGGCGGCGACTGTTCCGCACACTATCGGCAACCCGTTATACCACTGGACGCACTTCGAACTGCGTCGTCCGTTCGGTATCACTGGCAAATTGCTTTCTCCGTCAACTGCCGATGAAATCTGGAACGAATGTAACGAACTGCTGGCGCAGGATAACTTCTCCGCGCGCGGCATCATGCAGCAGATGAACGTGAAAATGGTCGGCACCACCGATGACCCGATCGATTCTCTGGAGCATCACGCAGAGATCGCCAAAGACGGCTCTTTCACCATCAAAGTGCTGCCGAGCTGGCGTCCGGACAAAGCCTTCAATATCGAACAGGCGACCTTTAACGACTACATGGCGAAGCTGGGCGAAGTTTCCGATACCGACATTCGCCGCTTTGCTGACCTGCAAACTGCCTTGACCAAACGTCTGGATCACTTCGCCGCTCACGGCTGTAAAGTGTCTGACCATGCGCTGGACGTGGTGATGTTTGCTGAAGCGAACGAAGCGGAACTCGACAGCATTCTGGCGCGCCGTCTGGCTGGCGAAACCCTGAGCGAGCACGAAGTGGCACAGTTCAAAACTGCGGTACTGGTGTTCCTTGGTGCCGAATATGCACGTCGCGGCTGGGTACAGCAGTACCACATTGGCGCGCTGCGTAATAACAACCTGCGTCAGTTCAAACTGCTGGGGCCGGATGTAGGCTTTGACTCCATCAACGACCGTCCGATGGCGGAAGAGTTGTCTAAGCTGCTGAGCAAGCAGAACGAAGAAAACCTGCTGCCGAAAACCATTCTCTACTGCCTGAACCCGCGCGATAACGAAGTGCTGGGCACCATGATCGGTAACTTCCAGGGCGAAGGTATGCCGGGCAAAATGCAGTTCGGTTCCGGCTGGTGGTTTAACGATCAGAAAGACGGTATGGAACGTCAGATGACCCAACTGGCGCAGCTCGGTCTGCTGAGCCGTTTTGTCGGTATGCTGACTGACAGCCGTAGCTTCCTGTCATACACCCGTCACGAATACTTCCGCCGCATTCTGTGCCAGATGATCGGTCGCTGGGTGGAAGCGGGCGAAGCACCGGCGGACATCAACCTGCTGGGCGAGATGGTGAAAAATATTTGCTTTAACAATGCGCGTGACTACTTCGCCATTGAACTGAACTAAGGTCTGGGGTTGATATGCAATACATCAAGATCCATGCGCTGGATAACGTCGCGGTCGCTTTAGCAGATTTGGCTGAAGGCACAGAAGTCAGTGTCGATAACCAGACTGTTACGCTGCGCCAGGATGTTGCTCGTGGACATAAATTTGCGTTAACGGATATCGCAAAAGGGGCCAACGTCATCAAATATGGCCTGCCGATTGGTTATGCATTGGCGGATATTGCGGCGGGGGAACACGTCCACGCCCACAATACGCGCACGAATCTGAGCGATCTGGATCAGTATCGCTATCAACCTGATTTTCAGGATCTGCCTGCGCAAGCGGCAGATCCTGAAGTGCAGATCTATCGTCGCGCTAACGGCGATGTCGGGGTGCGTAACGAGCTGTGGATCCTGCCAACCGTGGGCTGTGTCAACGGCATCGCGCGGCAAATCCAGAACCGTTTCCTGAAAGAGACCAACAACGCCGAAGGTACCGACGGCGTGTTCCTCTTCAGCCACACCTACGGCTGCTCACAACTGGGCGACGATCACATCAACACCCGCACCATGCTGCAAAACATGGTGCGCCACCCGAACGCGGGCGCAGTGCTGGTGATTGGTCTGGGCTGTGAAAACAACCAGGTTGCCGCATTCCGTGAAACGTTGGGCGATATCGATCCTGAACGCGTTCATTTCATGATCTGCCAACAGCAGGATGATGAGATCGAAGCCGGGATCGAGCATTTGCATCAGCTGTATAACGTGATGCGCAACGATAAACGCGAGCCAGGAAAACTCAGCGAACTGAAGTTTGGTCTGGAGTGCGGTGGTTCTGACGGTCTTTCTGGTATTACTGCTAACCCGATGCTGGGGCGTTTCTCTGACTACGTGATTGCTAACGGCGGTACTACCGTACTGACCGAAGTGCCGGAGATGTTTGGCGCAGAGCAGTTGCTGATGGACCATTGCCGCGACGAAGCAACGTTTGAAAAACTGGTCACCATGGTCAACGACTTCAAACAGTACTTTATTGCCCATGATCAGCCGATCTACGAAAACCCATCACCGGGGAACAAAGCGGGCGGTATCACCACGCTGGAAGACAAATCACTTGGCTGTACCCAGAAAGCGGGTTCCAGTGTCGTGGTTGACGTGCTGCGTTACGGCGAGCGTCTGAAAACGCCAGGGCTGAACTTGTTAAGTGCGCCGGGTAACGATGCCGTAGCGACCAGCGCCCTGGCGGGTGCGGGCTGCCATATGGTGCTGTTCAGTACTGGTCGCGGCACGCCATACGGTGGATTTGTGCCGACGGTGAAAATCGCCACCAACAGTGAACTGGCGGCGAAGAAAAAACACTGGATCGACTTTGACGCGGGTCAGCTGATCCACGGTAAAGCGATGCCGCAGTTGCTGGAAGAATTTATCGACACCATCGTTGAGTTTGCCAACGGTAAGCAAACCTGCAACGAGCGTAACGACTTCCGCGAACTGGCGATCTTCAAAAGCGGCGTAACGCTATAAAGTCGAAATGAGTTGTTAATAAAAAACGGCGTTTCATAATGTGAAGCGCCGTTTGCTTTTCCATACCTGCTAAGGATTTATCATGACCGCGTATTGGCTGGCCCAGGGCGTGGGTGTCATCGCCTTTCTGATTGGTATCACAACATTTTTCAATCGTGACGAACGTCGCTTCAAAAAGCAGCTTTCGGTCTATAGCGCCGTTATTGGCGTACATTTTTTTCTTCTGGGCACCTATCCCGCTGGTGCCAGTGCCATCCTTAATGCCATTCGTACATTGATTACCTTACGCACGCGCAGCTTATGGGTAATGGCGATTTTTATTGTGCTGACTGGCGGAATTGGCCTCGCGAAGTTCCATCATCCTGTCGAACTATTGCCGGTTATCGGTACGATTGTCAGTACCTGGGCGCTGTTCCGCTGTAAAGGGCTCACCATGCGCTGCGTGATGTGGTTTTCAACGTGTTGCTGGGTGATTCACAACTTCTGGGCGGGGTCGATAGGCGGCACGATGATTGAGGGTAGTTTTCTGCTTATGAATGGCCTGAATATCATTCGTTTCTGGCGGATGCAGAAAAGGGGAATTGATCCGTTTAAAGTAGAGAAAACCCCTCCCGCCATAGACGAAAGGGGTTAAACAATTAATTACGCAGGGCGCTATTTGCCAGACGATCGTCTTCCGCCTGGCAAGCTGCCGCAGTGAACAGCACGTCAGTTGAAGAGTTCAGCGCGGTTTCGCAAGAGTCCTGCAATACGCCGATAATAAAGCCGACGGCAACCACCTGCATGGCGATATCGTTCGAAATACCGAACATATTACAGGCCAGTGGGATCAGCAGCAAAGAACCCCCCGCCACGCCGGATGCGCCACAGGCACACAGAGAAGCCACTACGCTCAACAGCAGCGCTGTGGGCAGATCGACCGGAATACCCAGCGTATTAACCGCAGCCAGCGTCAACACGGTAATGGTGATTGCTGCGCCCGCCATATTGATGGTGGCTCCCAGCGGAATAGAAACTGAATAGGTATCGCGATCCAGATTCAGCTTTTCACACAGCGCCATATTCACCGGAATGTTCGCTGCAGAGCTGCGGGTGAAGAAGGCATACACACCGCTTTCGCGCAGGCACAGCAGCACCAGCGGGAACGGGTTACGACGAATTTTCCACCACACCAGCAATGGGTTAACCACCAGCGCCACCAGTAACATACAGCCAACCAGCACGACCAGCAGTTGCGCGTAGCCCCACAGTGTGGAGAAACCGGTGGTTGCCAGGGTAGAAGAAACCAGCCCAAAAATACCGATCGGTGCGAAGCGAATGACCAGTTTCACCATAAAGGTAACGGCATTCGACATATCATTGACCAGGTTTTTGGTGGTCTCGTTACCGTGACGCAGTGCGAAGCCGAGGCCGATCGCCCACACCAGAATCCCGATGTAGTTACCTTTCAGCAGGGCGTCGATGGGGTTGGAAACCATGCTCATTACCAGTCCGCGCATCACTTCGACAATGCCTGACGGCGGCGAAATATCACCCGCGCTACTGGACAAGTGCAGGGTAGAAGGGAAGGCAAAGCTGAAGACTACTGCGGCCAGAGCTGCAGAGAAGGTGCCCAGCAGATAGAGGAACAAAATAGGACGGATATTGGTTTTCTGCCCGTGCTGGTGGTTAGCAATAGATGCCATTACCAGCATCAACACCAGGATGGGGGCAACAGCTTTCAGTGCGCCGACGAACAAAGTACCTAACAGACCAACAGCTTCCGCCGCGGGTTTTGAGATCCATGCCAGAAGAATCCCCAGAACAAGGCCGACCAGGATTTGTTTTACCAGGCTGCCATGAGCCAGACGCCGGAATAGCCCCGGTGAACGTTGCGTAGTCATTTTTCGATCCTTTCATTGTGTTGTCGCACATCCCTGGTGCGTTCTGTCGACGCATCTTTCAGGATGTAACAAAGTGTTTGCAAGGTCGAGTATAAGGAAAGTTACAGCTTCGGGAAGCGAAAAATGCTGGATTTTAAAGAGAGGTCATGTTTTGCAACTTAATGGTTGCATTTATTTAACATAAACAGAGGGAAGGACTGGCTATTAAGGCTGATTAGATAACATATGGGCAAAACTATTTGGAATATGAGAACGGTTGCGCTCCTTTAACGTGTTATGCCATATAAAGTCACTGGCGCAGGGAGCGCGCAGGGGGCGGCCAATCGCCGCCGCCCCCTGCCCCCCCAGGCTCTGGCGAACAAAATCGCCGCTGCGCGGTTCCCTCAGCCTATCCCTTGCGGCTACCGGGTCGGGCGCAAGGTAACGTCCCTGTAAGATGCGCCCTCGCCCCGGCCTCCAGGGAACGCTTCGGCGATTTTGACGCCACCAACACCCGTGCGGTCTTTTTGTAAAGAGCTATAAGCCGATTACATAATTAATAGCTCACCTTTGTCTGGAATGAGTTATCTCTAGGAATGGCTTAATATACAGCGAATCATTCTCCCCGCTGCTTATCATGCCGATAATTCACCCAGGCGTTGATAATAAACGTCATCACCAGAATGCCAAACACCACGCCCAGCGAGACGGCGATTGGAATATGGTAGAAGTCGACAATCAGCATCTTGATACCGATAAACACCAGAATCACCGCCAGGCCATATTTGAGCATCGAGAAACGCTCTGCTACGCCCGCCAGCAGGAAATACATCGCACGCAGGCCGAGGATTGCAAACAGGTTTGAGGTCAGCACAATGAACGGGTCAGTGGTCACGGCGAAGATAGCCGGAATGCTATCCACGGCAAAAATCACGTCGCTCAATTCCACCAGAATCAGTACCAGCATCAGCGGTGTGGCGTACAGCAATCCATTCTTACGCACAAAGAAATGCTCGTTGTCGATGGTGTCGGTCATGCGCAAATGACCGCGTAGCCAGCGCACCAGCGGCTTGTCGCCAATGCCTGATTCATCTTCATGGGCGAGCGCCATCTTCACGCCGGTAAACAGCAGGAAGGCACCGAAGATATACAGGATCCAGTCGAACTGCGAAATCAGCCAGCTGCCTGTGAAGATCATGATGGTACGCAGAACAATCGCCCCGAGCACGCCATACACCAGCACGCGACGTTGTAATGCCGCCGGAACGGAGAAATAGCTGAACAACATCAGCCAGACAAAGACGTTATCGACCGCCAGCGATTTCTCAATCAGATAACCCGTGAGAAAGGCCAGGGCCTGTGGATCGGCAACGGCGCGACCTTCGGTTTGCACCAGATACCACCAGAAAGCGGCGTTAAACAGTAACGACAGCGTCACCCAGACCAGCGACCAGGCCGCAGCCTGTTTCATGGTCATGGCATGTGCCCCACGACGCCCCTGCAACAACAGGTCGATAGCCAGCATAATGGCGACAACAACAGCAAATCCGCCCCATAGCAACGGCGTGCCGACAGTATTCATAGAAGTTCCTTACACATAAAAAAACGGCCAACGTCGGAAGACGTCAGCCGCTGCTTTTTATGCATAGACCTCGCCTTCCGGCAAGGTCTCACTTACAACAAAAAAGGAATACGTCTGCGTATTCCTTTCGGGTTGCCCGGTGACCGGATGTGGTTTTTCACACATCGTAATGACGATCGACCGGCAATGAAGTTACTCCCCTTTGCAGGTAACAAAGTATGACAGACCATTCAGTCAGTCAATGGTCTGTTACATACCTTTTACACTGTTTTACTTTGGCAAGTATAGTTTTACGCTATCTGCCGGAAAAATCACCCCAGTCTGGCGGCGGATCTCGGTCAGCAGTTTGGCTGTGATGCGACTGACCGCCAGCCCTGGATGATCCACCAGATGCTCATCCACCAGGGTAGCGAACAGCTCTGCTTCGTAGAGCATGGTATTAATATGCTGCGGCTGGGTGAGATCCTGCATCTGGCTGCCACGCGGCACAAAGCAGACTTTCTAGCATTCAGACAGTTTTTCAATCACCAGCGATCCCGCTTCGCCCTGAATCTCGCTTCCCAGGACAGAATCACTGACCTTTGAGTGCTGCAAGGTGACGCTGAAATCACCGTAATCCATCACCACCACGCCGTGGGCGTCAACGCCGCTTGCCAGCAAACTCGCCGTTGCCTGCACGCTTTTCGGCTCACCAAATAACGCCACCGCCGACGCCAGGCAGTAAAAGCCGATATCCATAATTGAACCGTTAGAGAATGCCGGATTAAAGGTGTTGGGATTCTCACCGTCCAGGTAACGTTGATACCGCGAGGAATACTGGCAATAGTTGAAAAAGACTTTACGCAGTTTGCCTGCTTTCGGCAGCGCCTGGCGCAACAAATGAAAGTTCGGCAGGCAGGCGGTTTTAAATGCCTCAAACAGCACCACCTGATTTTCGCGCGCACAGGCAATGGCGGCATCCACTTCCGCCAGATTCGACGCCAGCGGTTTTTCGCAAATCACATGAATTTTATGGCTAAGGAAAAGTTGTGTCTGGGAAAAGTGCAGGGAATTCGGGCTGGCAATATACACCGCGTCAATGGCATCGCTTTCCGCCATCGCTTCCAGCGACGTAAACAGATGCTCGACAGAAAAATCATTGGCGAAGTGCTGAGCCTGCTCAAGGCTGCGGGAATATACGGCGGTTAACTTGTATTTACCGCTCTCATGGGCGGCCTCGACGAACTGGCGAGTGATCCAGTTCGTACCAATCACAGCGAAACGTATCATAACGCGTGGATACTCCATAAAGGGATTCTGTCGTCAATGTAGCACGCCTTTTTCATCTTCGACGTGCGCAGATACGCATTATTCTTTCGCCGGACAGCCATGCTCACTAAACGGCCCAATCATGACCGATGGCCCGAGATATTTCGGCTGGCGATGGAGGATTTTTGCGTCAATCACCGCGCTGACACGAGCGAGTTTCTCCCGCAGTTGAGTATAAAAACCATGCTTCATATTGAGGTCTGGCGCGTTAAACCCGATAGCGTCGATGCCGTACTGTTTTGCCAGCCAGATGGCGCGTTGGTTATGAAATTCTTGCGAGATAATGGTGATATGGTTTTCCCCAAACACCTTTTTGGCACGCACTACCGAATCCAGCGTTGAGAATCCGGCATAGTCGCAAAAGATCACTTTCGCCGGTACGCCTTTAGCGATCAAAGCCTGCTGCATACCTGATGCTTCATCGTAATTTTTACGTCCGTTATCGCCACTCACCAGTAGCCATTTCACTTTTCCGGCGTGGTACAACGCTGCTGCGGTATCAATACGTCGGGTAAAGTAGCGATTACCCGGCCTCGCCCCCAGCAATAAACCCACGTTACGCGCCGGGACGGCGTTGACATCGCCCCAGGTCAGCTGCTTGCTGGCGTTGACCATAACGCGATCGGCGATAAAAATGGTCGCTCCTGCCACAAGTAACAGTAAGCAGGCAATCTTTAGAGTCCGGCGAGAAAAACAAATACGGAGAAGAAGGCGGGCAAATGCGCGCAGCATGGTCGTTATCCTTAACGAAAGGGGGGAGGTCGATTTTAGGCGCTAAAGAAAGAAAAGATAACGCCTGACATCATTTTCAGATTTTGTCCTGCCCAAGCGACAACTGCGTTAGCCACAGCCGGGTGTCGAACTCAAGCTGGTGGTACTGCGGCTCCATATGGCAGCACAATTGATAGAACGCTTTGTTATGCTCTTTCTCCTTCAGGTGCGCCAGCTCGTGCACCACGATCATGCGCAAAAACGGTTCCGGCGCGTTGCGAAACACGGTAGCGACGCGGATCTCTGCTTTTGCTTTCAGCTTGCCGCCCTGCATACGAGAAACAGCGGTATGTAACCCGAGCGCGTTTTTTAGCACATGGATCTTATTGTCATACATCACTTTATTGATCGGCGGGGCATTACGCAGAAACTGATTTTTCAGATCCTGAGTATATTGCCAGAGAGCTTTATCGGTGGCGTAGTCGTGTGTTCCCGGATAGCGTTTTGCCAGCACATCGCCCAGACGCTGTTCGTTAATCAGTGTTCGCACCTGCGAAAGCAGCTGCTCGGGATAACCCTGAAGATAAGTAAGATTGCTCATAACCGCCCACGAAAAAGAGAAAAAGGGTATACTCACGCACCCTTTTCAGGGGCAACGTCGAAATTTTATCATTCAGGAGGGCCGATGAGCCACTTAGACAACGGTTTCCGTTCACTGACACTACAACGTTTTCCGGCGACGGATGACGTTAACCCGCTACAGGCGTGGGAAGCGGCAGATGAATATTTGCTGCAACAGTTGGACGACACAGAAATCCCCGGCCCGGTGTTGATCCTGAATGATGCCTTTGGTGCGTTAAGCTGCGCGCTGGCGGAACATAAGCCGTACAGCATTGGCGACTCATACATCAGTGAACTGGCGACGCGCGAGAATTTACGCCTAAACGGGATTGATGAGTCGAGCGTGAAGTTTCTCGACAGCACCGCCGACTACCCGCAACAGCCGGGTGTGGTGCTGATCAAAGTGCCGAAAACACTGGCATTGCTGGAACAGCAACTGCGTGCGCTGCGCAAAGTGGTCACGTCGGATACACGTATTATTGCCGGTGCCAAAGCCCGTGACATTCACACTTCCACGCTGGAACTGTTCGAAAAAGTGCTCGGCCCGACCACCACCACGCTGGCATGGAAAAAAGCGCGCCTGATTAATTGCACGTTCAATGAACCGCCGCTGGCCGATGCGCCGCAGACCGTTAGCTGGAAGCTGGAAGGTACTGACTGGACTATCCATAACCATGCGAATGTCTTCTCCCGCACCGGGCTTGATATCGGCGCGCGCTTCTTTATGCAACATCTGCCAGAGAATCTCGAAGGGGAGATTGTCGATCTCGGTTGCGGTAATGGCGTTATTGGTCTGACGCTGCTTGATAAAAACCCGCAGGCGAAAGTGGTGTTTGTCGATGAATCGCCGATGGCGGTTGCTTCCAGCCGTTTGAACGTTGAAACCAACATGCCAGAGGCGTTGGATCGCAGCGAGTTTATGATCAACAACGCGCTCTCCGGCGTGGAGCCTTTCCGCTTTAATGCTGTGCTCTGCAACCCTCCGTTTCACCAACAGCATGCGCTGACCGATAACGTCGCCTGGGAGATGTTCCACCACGCCCGCCGCTGCCTGAAAATCAACGGCGAGCTGTATATCGTTGCCAACCGCCATCTGGATTACTTCCATAAACTGAAGAAAATTTTCGGCAACTGCACCACTATTGCGACGAATAATAAATTTGTGGTGCTGAAAGCGGTGAAGCTGGGACGTCGTCGGTAAGATTGGGAGTTACCTGCCGGATGCGGCGTAAACGCCTTATCCGGCCTACGTTCAGCACGTTACCCCCAGGCCGGATAAGACGCGGCAAGCGTCGCATCCGGCAATGTCTGCTCAGTTCTGGAATCGCGCTTCCATAAAACAAAAAATCCCTGTCACCATCCTCTACATTCTCTTGTTTAGCGTTTTTCTACGTTTATTCTTCCGTCACACAGATAAATTCATCCGTTGCCAATCTGTCAACGGATGTTATCATATTGCCAATTTGTCAACGGACGTGATGAAGAATGCACCTGATAACTCAAAAAGCATTGAAAGATGCTGCGGAAAAATACCCGCAACATAAAACGGAGTTGGTGGCTCTGGGGAACACGATTGCTAAGGGATATTTCAAAAAACCTGAGTCATTAAAAGCAGTATTCCCATCTCTGGATAACTTCAAATATCTGGATAAGCATTATGTTTTCAATGTTGGGGGCAATGAATTACGTGTTGTAGCAATGGTCTTTTTTGAATCGCAAAAGTGCTACATACGTGAAGTTATGACGCATAAAGAATACGATTTCTTTACCGCTGTTCATCGTACTAAGGGGAAAAAATGATTGCGATTGCCGACATCTTGCAAGCAGGAGAAAAGCTAACTGCTGTGGCACCTTTTCTGGCGGGTATTCAGAACGAGGAACAATACACCCAGGCGCTGGAACTGGTAGATCATCTGCTGCTCAACGATCCTGAAAACCCCTTGCTGGATCTGGTGTGTGCCAAAATAACCGCGTGGGAAGAATCAGCGCCCGAATTTGCGGAATTTAATGCCATGGCTCAAGCCATGCCTGGCGGTATCGCCGTGATTCGTACCCTTATGGATCAATATGGTTTAACCCTTTCCGATCTGCCGGAAATTGGCAGTAAATCTATGGTGTCACGCGTTTTGAGCGGGAAGAGGAAATTAACGCTGGAACACGCTAAAAAATTGGCAACGCGATTCGGCATTTCTCCCGCCTTGTTTATTGATTAACGCGACGTGCCGGATGCGTTGCATCCGGCGCTTCAAATAACGATTTAAATCTCCAGCGCCAGCCGTGTTCCCTGGGCAATTGCCCGTCGTGCGTCCAGCTCCATAGCCACATCGCAGCCGCCAATTAAATGCACAGTTTTCCCGCTATCAATCAGCGGTTGCGCCAGCGCGCGGTTTGGCTCTTGCCCTGCGCAGATCACCACATTGTCCACTGCTAATACCTGCGTTTCGCCGTTGATCACCACATGCAGCCCGTCATCGTCAATCTTCTGATAACTTACGCCTGGGATCATTTTCACACCCCGCGAGAGCAGGGTGGTGCGATGGATCCAGCCGGTGGTTTTGCCTAACCCCTGTCCCGGTTTGCTGGCTTTGCGCTGGAGCATCACAATTTGCCGTGGGCTACGCGGGATCTGCATTCCCTGCGGGCTTAAGCCACCAGCCTGTTGTAGGCTGCTGTCGATCCCCCACTCATTACAGAACCTGGCGATATTCTGGCTGGTGGATTCGCCCGGCTGACTTAAATACATCGCCGTATCAAAACCAATCCCGCCACAACCGATGATGGCAACCTTGTTGCCTACCGGCGCTTTGTCGCGCAGTACATCGAGATAACTCAATACCTTCGGATGATCGATCCCGTCGATAGGCGGAACACGCGGCACGATCCCACTGGCGAGGATCGTTTCATCGAACGCCTGTAACTGATCCGCCGTCACGGTGTGATTGAGTTTCAGCGTCACGCCCGTCACTTCGATCATCCGGCGGTAGTAGCGCAGCGTTTCGTAAAACTCCTCTTTGCCGGGGATCTGTTTGGCGATATTAAACTGCCCGCCGATCTCGCTGTGCGCATCAAACAATGTTACCTGATGCCCACGCGCCGCCGCGTTAATGGCAAACGCCAGCCCAGCAGGTCCAGCGCCGACCACCGCCAGATTTTTTTTCTGCACGGCGGGAAGGATTGGCATTTTGGTTTCGTGGCAGGCGCGAGGATTCACCAGGCACGAGGTGACTTTGCCAACGAAGATCTGATCGAGGCAGGCCTGGTTGCAGCCAATACAAGTGTTGATCTCATCGGCTCGCCCTGATTGCGCTTTTGACAGCAGTTCCGCATCCGCGAGAAACGGTCGCGCCATCGATACTATATCGGCATCGCCGCGCGAGAGAATATCGTCGGCAACCTGCGGATCGTTAATCCGGTTGGTGGTTACCAGCGGCAGCGAGACGTGGCCTTTCAGTTTGCGCGTGACCCAGCTAAATGCGCCGCGCGGCACGGGCGTGGCGATGGTCGGAATCCGCGCTTCGTGCCAGCCTATTCCGGTGTTGATAATGGTCGCGCCCGCCGCTTCAATGGCCTGCGCCAGTTCTACCGTTTCGGCAAAAGTGCCGCCGCCTTCGACCAGGTCGAGCATCGACAACCGGTAAATAATAATGAAGTCGTTGCCGACGCGTTCGCGCACCGTACGCACTACTTCTACGGCAAATCGCATCCGGTTGCGGTAATCGCCGCCCCACTGGTCACTACGCTGATTGGTGCGCAGCGTCAGAAATTCGTTGATCAAATACCCTTCAGAGCCCATCACTTCGACGCCATCGTATCCGGCCTCCCGCGCCAGTTGCGCGCAGCGGGCGAAATCGTCGATCAGTTGCAGGATCTCTTCATGGGTGAGTTCGTGAGGAACGAAACGGTTGATGGGGGCCTGCAATGCGGACGGTGCGACCAGATGCGGTTGGTAGCTGTAGCGCCCGGTATGCAAAATTTGCAGGGCGATTTTGCCGCCTTCCTGATGTACGGCTTCGGTAATGGTGCGATGGTGTGGGATCTGGCTGGCGTCGTTGAGCATTGCGCCACCTTCCATGCCAACGCCTATTAAATCTGGTGCAATGCCGCCGCTGACAATCAGCGCCACGCCGTGACGGGCGCGTTCGGCATAAAACGCAGCCAGCCGTTCAGCACCGTCCGGGTATTCCTCCAGCCCGGTGTGCATTGAACCCATCAACACGCGGTTTTTTAACGTGGTAAAACCTAAATCCAGCGGGGCGAACAGCGACGGGTAGCTCATAAAATTGTCCAGTATGTAAAATAATTGTTACGGATGAGTTCTAATTTAGCCGTCGATGGAGAAAAGGGAAAAGGGGAGTGCGGGGTTTGTGATGGGATTCAAAAAGAATACGCCCGGTGGTAACGCCGGATGCGACGCTTGCCGTGTTTTATCCGGCTTGGGGGATTGCACATGTAGGGCGGATAAGGCGTTCACGCCGCATCCGCCAGCCGTTGCAAATTACTGCTTACGGAAAAAATCGTTATACAACATATACAAATGAGCGGCACTCCAGGAGAAATTTGGTGCGCCTTGCTGCGCGCCTGTCAGCGGGTTGTAATTCTCCTGAATTGGGCCATCGGCGGTTAATCCTTTGGCGTGCCTGAAGAACGTATCCGCCAGCTTCAGGGCATCATCACGATAACCGTAACGCTCCATCCCTTTCAGACCAAACCAGAACTGATCCACCCATACGCGCCCGCGCCAGTAGATATCAGCGCCAAAAGCCGGATTGGTTAACGCCGCCGTTCCCAGCGGAACAAAGGTGTTGAACTCTTTAGGATCGAGCATCACCTTCACCACCGCGTCGGCATTGGCCTGCGTTGCCGCACCGTTAAACAGCGGCGACCAGCCTTCCGGCCCTTTACCGCGCTCAACAATCGGTTTGCCCGCGCAGCCGTTCGCCAGTGGTTTATCTTCAATACGTACGTCATAGTAGAACTGGGTAGTCGGGTCGAACATACAGGTGTTGATGTAGTCCGCGAGCTGCTGTGCCAACTGGCGATAGCGTTTGGCCTCTTCTGGCTTACCGAGGATGGTTGCCATCTCCGCCAGATAATGGTTATCGCTGTACATATAGCTGGCCTGATCCACCGACTCCTGCAATAGCGAGTAGCCCAGCAACGTTCCGTCCTGACTGCGGTTTTCGGCGAATTTCACCGTCTAGTCGCTACGTTTGCCGCCATTAGCGACATATTTATCCAACTGTTCTTTGTCGATAAAACCAAAGACGGCGGCATCATCACGCCCCGATTCCCACGACGCAGCGACCTGTGCCGGAATTTCCAGACTGTCGTACTGGCCTTTCTCCACCACGCGGGCGTAGTTGTTCAGCCCAGACTGCGTCTCTTCTTTATCGCCTTTTTTCACCGTAAACAGCATCTCGCCGCTCTCGGTGTTGTGGGCTTTGTCGCGGGTCGCGCCATATTCCGGCACCCCGTTGCCGTTATGATCGCGGTTACGTAACCACCAGTCGTGATAGGCCACCAGTTTCGGGTACATCTCTGCCAACCAGGCTTTATCCTGGGTGACGTTGTATACTTCCATCACCGACCAGGCGGCAAGGCTGGGTTTGGTATTACGTTCGTTCCAGTTGCCGCCATCGCCACCACGCTCGGGGCTAAGGTTCCACGCTATCAGGTCGGGGACAAAGCCCACATCCTGCGGACGCACGCTGTCGCCAGGCTGGATCTGCCAGGAGAAGACCGCGCGGATATTCTCTTTGGCGATATCCGGATTGAAATGCGCCATCGCAAACGCCTGCTTCCAGGTATCCCACGGCCAGGTCTGATTGCCGGAGAACCAGCGTCCGGTCACCGACGGCGTGACGGTGTTATAATTCACCGCACCGCCCGGTGAGCGCCAGTTACCGTTGAGCGTTTCGATCGCTTTCACCGCGACGCGCGTCTGTTCCGGCGTCGCATCCGGATTGGTTAACCCTTTCTTCAGGTATTCTTCCCAGCGTTGCTGCGAGGCGGTGAGATAAAACGCCGGACGCGCCAGAATATCGCGGATCTGCATTTGCTCTTTGCTAACTTCCTGAGCGGTCAGCAGATGGGAATAGGTGGTGTAGAGCGTGGTCGAACCGTTGATATGCGCCTTACTGGTAAAGCGATTACCGTTGATTTCAGTCTGCACCGGCAGGGATTTATGCACCTGATATTCCGATTCGCCGGAGGTCAGCAGATCCCAGGTGGCGCGCACTTTGCCAAAGGTGACTTTCAGGCCATCACGGGTGGCGCTGATTTTGCGCTGATAGTCAGGGTATTCGCCAGCAATGGTTTTATCGGAAAGCGGTTTCCCTTCTTTCGCTTCCAGTTTTTCCAGCAGTTCGCCATCCCACACCAGATCCAGCGGTTTATTGCTGATGATTTTAGTTTCCAGTAGTGACGTGCGCGGCGTGGCGAAGCGCAGAGTCATTTCGACCTGCACATCTTTTGCTGTCAGTTTTTGCACCAGCGCGCCGGGAATACTGTATGCCTCCAGCGTGAAGTTGACTTTCTTGCCGTCTTGCCAGACAGTCAGGCGGTCGAAATTGCTGGCCATAAAGTTGATGTATTCTTCCGTCAGCAGCGCAACGCCCGGAAAGCCGCCCATGGTGTTCGGGCCGTCTGGCAACAGATGACCATGCCAGGCTCCGAGATCGAAAAACGGATTAAAACGCTGGTGATCGTCGTAATCGTAATCCTTCATGTACTGCGGCGCACCAGTACGGTTAATCACGTTTTTATAATTGTCGGCGTTAGCGGCATGAGCGGAAAAACTTATCAGCAGAGCGCAGGTTACTGGCGTTAAAATAGTTTTGATTTTCATGAAATTACAGTCCTTATTACCAGTAGAAATATTGCATCAGGAAGATTTGGTCGCTGGGATCGTTAGAGGCATTTTTCATGTAGAAGCGGCTATCAAAAGCCGTGGCGAAACGTCCGCCGCCATATTCGTACCAGATACCAAACTGCATGAAAGAGGTGGTTTCATCGTCAGCGTGGTCAGGGCGATGTTTGGCGTAGGTGTAAGCGGTGGAGAGATAAACGCCCTTTAACGCTTCATACATGGCGCTCACCATCATCCCGCTTTCACTTCCCGGTACGTCCAGCCCGTCGGCACGTCCGGTATGGTGCCAGGCGCGAGCGGCAAAGTTAGGGGTAAACAGGCCCGTGAGATAGAGTTGTCCTGTGCCGTCGGTAATTTCCAGACCATTCATCCAGGTGATGCCTTCGGCAAGGTCATACTGGATGTAACCGTTCATCCATTGCCGGATAGGTGTATTTGTCGTCGTAGCGATCGTACTTGCCAAAATGTAGCCAGGCTTTGCTTTCGTCATGATGTCCGGCAGGTGTGGCGGTGACGCTATAACGAAAGTTGCCGCTTAAGTTCTGTACCTTCAGCGCGGTCATAATGTCGCGGGTATTGGGAATGACGTAGCCCAAATCGGGTGTGAAGTCGCCCCACCATTGCAGGTCATCCAGCGAGGAATCCTGACGCAGACTGAGCATGATTTCGGTGCCATCATTGGTACGATAACCGCCATAGAAACGGTTAATCCCACCTTCGAAACCACCCCAGCTATGGTCAGGCACCTAGGCATTACCGTCGTGGTCGGCCTGCACGGTCCAGCCTTCGCCGTAAATCAGGCCGAACCAGGAGCCGTACTTCATCTCCAGGCCACCTTCAATATAGGTGCCGTCGCTGTATTTATGTTTATTCTCACCCTCTAAATCCATATATCCACCAAGCCCTAATTCGCCGTAAAAACGAAATGAAGGAGAAGATGTCGAGGTAATTGCGGGTGTTTTTGTGTCGTCATGTTCTGCCGGACGTGCTTCTTCTCCTGCCGCAGAAAAGGCGTAGCAAAACGGCAGAGCAAGTAATGCTCTGCATGGTGCAGTGATTAATTTCATTGTGTTAATCCATGAGCTAAAGAAAAAGTACAGCCTTTTATCGTTGTAATTATAAAAATATAAAGGCAGAAACTATTTTCCCTCTCCTCATCCAGGAAGAGGGAAAATGCCTGCTCATTTTTTATTAGTCTGCTTAATCAACATTGCTGGCTGGCGTCGCTTCAATATGGCGCTCTTCAGCCGTTAATCCCTTTATATATTTACTGTATTTCCACCACGCAAAGCCGAGGAAGATAACAATACCGCCGACGTTATAAAAAATGATGGTCAGAATATTCGCGCCAGTCGGGAATGTCGAAGCGACAAACCCTACGGCAAATATCGCAATCAGCATTGAAACAACGATAATACCGGTGCGGCGGGAGCCCATACGGAAATCGCGTGGCAGGTGATCTAATTTGGCGCGTAAATTCAGGTAAGCCAGCATGATGAATAACGGCGGAAGCATGGACGCTGCGGCGGTCATATTAATAATGGTATTCATCAGATCCTGCACGGTATTGGAACCGAGCATCGGGATAATCATCAGCGGGATGACGATCAGAAACTGGATCCATGCTGCGCGCGCCGGAACGCCGTTTTCGTTAAGTTCGACGGTTTTCTTACCAAAGATGCCTTCCGGGATTTCGGAGAAGAAAATTTTCACCGGCGTTGCGGTCCACATCAGCAGGGAACCGAACATTGCGGTAAAGGACACCAGACCGACAAAGCGATTCATCAACGCTTCCGGCAGACCAAAATACGCCGCCATGCCGTGGAATACCTGCACCGATCCGCCGGTAAATTTCAACTCTTTGCTGCTGACGAAGACGTTAATCAGCACCGAGGAGACGGAATACAGTACGCCGATAAAAATCCCGGCGAGGATGATCACTTTAACGAACGATTTCGAACCGCCTTTGACGTCGTTAACGTACACCGCGACGGACTCCGCGCCACCTGCGGCCATAAAGATCCAGGTGGTAACGCCGAGGAACGCCCAGTTGAAGTTCGGGATCATCGCGTCAACGGTGATCGGATCGGCAGGCTGTACGTCGCCAACCAGTGCCGTACCTGCCAGTAAAATGTAGGAGAGCGTTAACAGCAGCATCAGCGTTGAAGTGACGGAGGTAATTGGCCCCAGCATTTTCGCCCCGTTGGTGGAAACCCAGGTGGAGAAGGCGAACAGCACCATACTGATAACGGTGGTGGCAACCGGCGTCATAATATATTCGTAGCCGAGGAAGGCATACGAAGCATAAGCAATAACGCGCGGCAACAGCGAGGTGAAAAAGAACAGATTTACGAACCAGTAAGTGTAGGCAGTAATAAATGCCCAACGTCCGCCCAGCGAACTTTTTACCCACGCGTAGACACCGGCTTCTGAGTTTTTATTTAACGAAACAAATTCTGCGATGATCAGACAGAAGGGAATAAAATAAAAAATCGTCGCGAGGAAAAACATCGGTGCCGAGGCCAGTCCAAGCTCAATATTATTATTGATAACGTTGTTAAAGCTGTAAACGGCGGCAAAAGTCAGCGAGAGCAAGCCGAATTTGCCGATTGTATTACGTTTGGTATCAGACATAACACATCTCCGAAAATGTGTAGGGTAGCGGTGGCGGCAAACTCCTTTTGCCGCCGTAGTTGTTATTTGTTATGGAAATAACCATCTTCGATGGTGACTTTGAGAACCACTTTTTTGACCGCGTTATTGCAGATAAACCGATACGCTTCATGGATATCGCAAATAACGATTTGCCCTTCGTGGACCTCTACGGTTTCTCCGCAGCCTTTTAAATATTCACGGTCAGTTTCATCACGATAATATTCCACTACCTGTAATGTCTCTTTCGGCGCATATTCAATTTTTTGCTGCCCTTGCAGGTAGTAATGCACTTCAAAATAGCGTCGATGCCCGGTAAATAGCGCATGGGTCGCGGAGTCATTTTCCACACGGTAGGTCAATGAATCACCGATGGAGTGGGCGACGCCAGGCTGAATGTTGTCGATATTTTCAATCGCTTCAACGCAGCGTTGCCACTTCTTGCCAGAGGCGTAAATCTGGCGGAACTGTTCTAAGTTATCGATGATCCTCATTGCTTATTCTCGCTGTGCAAATTCGTGGAAAAGAACCCTGCGCCGAACTCATACGACGCCAGGCTTTGCGCGGTAGCTTCTCCGCCAGAAACCGGCAGCAACGTAAAGCCGTAGCTGAAGTCACGGAACCAGACGCGCCAGGAGTCCAGCACCTCGCTGCCCCAGGAGTTGGAGCCGAGGCCAAGTAGCTGGTGGTCGAGGTTCAGGGTGATGTCATCACTGCGCTGCAGCTCGTTACAGTGCTGGGCAGCGTGGATGTTTTCCTGGGTATAGTGCCAGGCGCTGAAGTTAATTGGGCGCTGCGGAACCACCAGCAGACCGTTGTCGTGGCGGTTAGTCAGTGCCGTCCAGCGGACATGCTGACGGTTGCCGTTGTTCTGCGGGAAGGGATAGTTCTCGAACATGGCATCGACGGTGCTGCGCCAGATATCGATGATGTTAGCCTGCTGGCTGTCGGCGTAGTTTTCGCCCGGTCCACGACCGTAATACGCCACCTGATCGTATTCGCCGTTAATCCCCATGGTGAAACCGATGCACGGAATGATGTGCGGATAGTCGCCGTAACGCTCGCCGGAAAGCGCCACGTTAACCTGGCCATCGGCAGCGATGCGCCAGATGTAGGTACAGCGCATCCCGAAGTCAAACACCGGCGGTGCAATAACTGTGCGGCTGATGATCAACACTTCACCATCGCTCTGTTCTACGGCAAAGTCGCGCAGATGTTCCTGCATGATCTGCAAATGATTCGGCTGCCACAACCCTTCGTACTCCTGCTTGTGGTTGTCGATCATCGGCTTGAAGAAGTTGATCTTTGGCTCGCGGGTCAGCAGCGACTCGCCATTTACCTGCCAGGATGTCGGTTTGCCACTCATTTTTGAGAAGGTGATCGCGAAGTTGTAGCCGCGAACGGTGCAGCTCAAACGATCGTCTTCCAGCGTCAGCGGACGCGCATTATTTGGTGCGAAAGGCACTGGCTGCGCGGTGTTTTCCTTCAGCGGGAACTGATAAGTGGCGATAGAATGCCCGGCTTCGCTGTAGCGGGTGCGGGAATCTTTGGTCACCGTAATGTTGAGGAACGCTTCGCGGGCGTCCAGCTGCGGCAGCGTGATCTGCAAGGGGGCTTCGCTGTTCGGCGCAACGTCGCGCAGTTTAATCTGCTGCGTCGCGAGCGTTTCACCTTCGGCGCGCACCTCTGCGTGCAGGGTGTAGTCATCAAGCGTGGTAAACCACAGTTTATTTTCGACTTTCAACTCGCCGCGAGTCAGCGCGTGGATTTTTACCGGCGCGATAACCTGTTTGTACTCTTTCAGGCCCGATCCCGGCGTCTGATCGGAATAGATCAAACCATCAAGACAGAAGTTATAGTTGTTGGGATAGTCGCCGTAGTCGCCGCCGAATTTATACCAGACATTGCCGTGGTCGTCCTGTGCCTGGATCCCGTGGTCGCACCACTCCCAGACATAATGACCCTGAATGCAATCGTGCTTATAGAAGACGTTCTGGTACTCCGTCAGCCCGCCCGGTCCGTTCCCCATCGCATGAGCATATTCACAGATGATGCGCGGCTTCGGATGCGGGTATTCACCAAACTCATTCATCAGCGGCACGCGGGTGTACATGGTGGAAATAATATCGACCACTTCAGCATCGCGATCTTCTTCGTAATGCACCAGTCGCGTGTCATCCAGCGCTTTCGCCGCATGGTACATCGCGCGGATGTTACAGCCATAGCCGGATTCATTGCCCAGCGACCAGATGATGATCGACGGATGGTTTTTCTGTGCGTGGATATGGCGAACAATGCGCTCGACGTAGACTTTTTCCCACTGCGGATCGTCGGTAATACGGCTGATATCGCCGACATTAGCAAAGCCGTGCGATTCGACGTCGGTTTCCGCCATCACAAACAGGCCGTAGATATCACACAATTCGTAAAAACGCGGATCGTTCGGGTAGTGAGCGGTACGCACGGAGTTGATATTGTGCTGCTTCATCAACTGGAGATCTTTCTCGACGCGATCCATTCCAACGGCGCGGCCTTTGCGATGATCGTTGTCGTGACGGTTGACGCCGTGCAGCATCACATAACGGTTATTGATCCAGAACAGACCGTCGCGCACTTTGATATCACGGAAGCCAACGCGTTGTGGCACCACTTCCAGAACGTTGCCGTTGGCGTCTTTCAGCGTCATGACCAGATGGTAAAGATAAGGGGATTCTGCTGACCATTGCTGCGGCTGTTCGACAGTAAAAGCAAAGCTGGCGCTGGTCAGTTTTTCAATTGCCAAATGATCAATGGCGCTGCTGTGCACCACGCGTTCGCCATCAAACAGGGTATATTCCAGCGTCGTGACGACAGGGGAGGCGGCGAGATTTTCCAGCACCACTTCGCAGGAAAGCGTGGCATCGCAATAGGCTTCGTCAAAGTCGGTACGCACAGTGAAATCGTTAATATGCGTTAGGTGTTTTCCGACCAGATAAACATCGCGGAAGATCCCCGCCGACCACCACATATCCTGGTCTTCCACGTAGGTAGAGTCCGCCCACTGCATCACGCGCACACACAACAGGTTGTCGCCGGTTTTAACCATCGCGCTGATGTCAAACTCTGCGGTCAGGCGACTGCCCTTGCTGAAACCCACATACTGACCGTTAACGTAGACTTCAAAATAGGTTTCGACGCCGTCAAATTTAATCAGCGTCTGTTTACCCTGCCAGCCGTCGCTGAGGGTGAAAATACGTTGATAGGCACCGGTTGGGTTATCGCTGGGGACAAACGGCACATCGATGGGGAACGGAAAACCTTCGTCGGTATATTGCAGTTTGCCGTGACCTTCCATTTGCCACATGGCGGGGACGGTAATATGCCCCCAGTCAGCCATTAACTCAGAGGTGAAGGCTTCTGGTACTTGCAGCGGATGGTCAAAAAAGTGGAAATTCCACTGACCGCTTAAGGGCAGAAACAGGCTGCTGGTTTCGCGGGCAAAGGTACGCGCTTGCGCAACAGAATCATATGAAAAAAAGTACGCACGCGGCGCAAGTCGGTTTTCGTGGGTGAGCTGAATGTTTTCCCAGCGATTCATAGGACCTCCCGGTAGAGAGAAATCGGAACCATTCATGGTGATGGTAGTTTGTGTAATTGCTGGGGGGGTTAGTAAAATTTTTACTAAAAGTAGCAGGTAAATGCATTTACTTTAACTGGATCACGAAAATAAACGGCAGCACTGTCCGGCAAAAATGATTGCCGGACAGTGTGTAAGGGGATTTAACGGGTCGTGCCGCGCAGTTTTAATTTGCTGGGAACGAAGACTAGCAGCGGCAGCGCGCGACCATCGCGGGCTTTTTCATACACCAGGTTAACGCCCTGACTTCCCATCATCTCGGAATGGATGCGCACGGTGGAGAGCGGCGGAAAGGTAAATCGCGCGGTGGGGATATCGTTAACGCTGATAAGCGAAATATCTTGTGGGATGTTCAGGCCACGTTCATGAATTGCCCGCAGTACGCCGATAGCAATGGAATCGGAAGCAACAAACAGTGCCTTCGGATAGTCTTCCCGCGCCAGCATTTGTTTTGCCAGTTCATAACCCGACGAACTGGAAAAACCGCCGCGCCAGATATCCTCTTCGCGTACCACTTGTTTCAGTCGGCCATATTCCGCAAAGGCGACCTCACGAATATCCGCCTTGCCAGGCTCATCTTCACCGCCAATAAAACCAATACGATTAACGCCCTGGTTGATATAGAAGTCGATGATTTCTTTACTGATGCGTGCCAGATCGATATCCACCGCATCGTAACCGCTGCCGGGTTCGTGAAAGTCGATAAAACAGATATTGTCGGTCAACGCGCTGGCAGCGGCGCGCAGGGCGGGCGTGGGTTTGCCGACAATTAAAATACCGGTGACGTTTTTAATGTCTGGTAATCCGTTGTGTTCATAACAGTTGGTCAGTTCGATCGCCAGCTTTTCGCACTGAGTTTCAATGCCGTGGCGGATCGCCAGATAGTAAGGATCGTTGATCTCCAGCTCCTGCTGGTAGCTGTAGATAGCCAGAATATGGTGTTGGTTGACTGCGCCTGTCTGTAGTTTACGGGCGCTACTGGTCTTGTACTCCAGCTTTTCGGCGATCTCGAGAATGCGATGTTTCGTCTCTTCTTTCACATTCAATGTCGGATCGTCATTTAAGACCCTGGATACTGTCGCCAGGGATACGCCAGCTTCGATTGCGATGTCTTTTAATGTTGCCATGTTTACCTTTTTTACTTTCCCTGATGTGCGCCCCCATTGTAGAGGAAGTGCTTATCGGGTCACCTGTTTTCAGTAAATAAAGCGCGTTTCTTTGACGCTGTAACGGTAACACAGCGGCTTAGGAATGTGATCACGCCTGCATTCTCCATTTTTAGCCTACAGGATTGAGAAAAACTTTTGCTATAGTTTAGTAAAATTTTACCCGAAGGGAGGAAGCAATGGAAACCGTGGCTTACGCTGATTTTGCACGTCTGGAAATGCGCGTCGGAAAGATTGTGGAAGTGAAACGCCATGAAAACGCCGACAAGCTGTACATCGTACAGGTTGATGTGGGGAAAAAACACTGCAAACCGTGACCAGCTTGGTGCCGTACTACAGCGAAGAGGAGCTGATGGGGAAAACGGTGGTGGTCTTATGCAATCTGCAAAAAGCGAAAATGCGTGGTGAAACGTCGGAATGCATGCTGTTGTGTGCGGAAACCGATGACGGCAGTGAAAGCGTGTTGTTAACGCCGGAGCGGATGATGCCTGCGGGCGTACGCGTCGTATAAAAAGATCGGATGGCGACGTCGTATCGCCATCCGATTTGATATTACGCTTCTTCGACACTTACTCGCATGGCCGCCAGCGCCTTACGCGCCGCTTTGATCACCAGTTCACACTGTTCAATGGTCAGTGTCAGTGGCGGTTCAATGCGGATCGTTTTGGCGTTATTGAGCGTTCCGGCCACCAGTACGCGCTGGCGGAACATCTCGCTGGCAAAGTTATAGCCGATTTCGTTATCAACAAACTCAATCGCCATCAACATCCCTTTACCACGCGCTTCCTGTACCAGATCGGGATATTCCCGCGCCAGTTGACGGAAACCGTCCAGCAACATATCGCCTTTTTGCTCAGCCTGAGCCGGTAAGTTCTGCTCCAGCAACACATTGATGGTCGCCAGCGCCGCCGCACAGGCCAGCGGGTTGCCGCCAAAGGTGGTGGTATGCAGGAATGGGTTGTCGAACAGAACTGAAAACACCTCTTCAGTGGCGATGGTCGCGCCAATCGGCATCACGCCGCCGCCGAGGGCTTTTGCCAGACACAGAATGTCCGGCTGAACGTTCTCATGTTCGCAGGCAAACATCTTGCCCGTGCGCCCCATGCCCGTTTGTACTTCATCGAGGATCATCAGTGCGCCGAACTCATCGCACAGCTTACGCACGGCGGTGAGATAGCCCGGCGGCGGCAGAATTACGCCACCTTCGCCCTGAATCGGTTCGAGGATCACCGCAGCCACATCATCACCGGTTTTTTTGCACTCATTAAGAGCCGTGCGCATGGCTTCGATATTGCCAAACGGCACATGACGGAACCCTGGCAGCAGTGGCATAAACGGTTTGCGGAAGGTCGATTTCGCCGTGGCCGACAGCGCGCCAAGTGATTTACCGTGGAACGCGCCGCTGGTGGCAATAAAAGTAAATTTGCCGCGCGGCGACTGATAAGCCTTCGCCAGCTTCAGCGCCGCTTCAACGGACTCGGTGCCGCTATTACAGAAGAAGCTGTATTTCAGTTTACCGGGCGTTAGCGCAGCAAGGGTTTTCGCCAGCATAGCCCGTAGCGGATCGAGTAGCTCCTGGCTGTGCAGTGGTTGTTTCGCAAGTTGATTCTGTACGGCGGAAACCACAACTGGATTACGGTGCCCCACGTTGAAAATTCCAAAACCTCCCAGGCAGTCGATAAACTCCTGTCCTTGGGTGTCGACAAGCGTATTTAAACCTCCCGCTTGCCACTCTACGGCTCCGTAATCCCCGCCGGCGGTAACAGATTTGCGATACTCTAAAAACCCCGGATTGACATGCTCTTTGAAGTATTCAATCACCTCTCGGTTAAGTGCTTTCATCTCCTCATGATCCAGCGTTCGCTTCTCAATGAGATTCAGGGCGTGGGCGCTGCACGCTAAAGCCGATGCGCTCGAAGGTAACCTGTTCAAAATATGCTCCGGAGGCTCGCGTATCACATGATACCGATTTAAGTATTGCAGGGATTGCGCCACTCCGGCTGCGATCGCGAAAATCGGGATAAACACAAATGCGGTTATCATTTGTGCAATATTTAATGCTATCCGTTAACATTTGTTGTTATTTTGCACGGTTTTGTCGGGTATGGATTTGATGATTGCTGCGCAAATGCACGTTTTCAGGGCAATAATTGCCTGATTTTTGGGCAAGATAATTAACGTTTTCGTATAGTAACAGAGTGAAAGTATTTTAAATCAAAGAATTAGATTTGTGCTTTAATCGCAAATTGCGATCTAAATCAAATTAATCGGTTAAAGATAACCGCAGCGGGGCCGACATAAACTCTGACAAGAAGTTAACAACCATATAACCTGCACAGGACGCGAACATGTCTTCTCATCCGTATGTCACCCAGCAAAATACGCCGCTGGCGGACGATACCACTCTGATGTCCACTACCGATCTGCAAAGCTATATCACTCATGCTAATGACACTTTTGTGCAGGTGAGCGGCTTTACCTTGCAAGAGTTACAAGGGCAGCCGCACAACATGGTGCGTCACCCGGATATGCCAAAAGCGGCGTTTGCGGATATGTGGTTCACCCTGAAAAAAGGGGAGCCCTGGAGCGGCATCGTGAAAAATCGCCGCAAAAATGGCGACCATTATTGGGTGCGGGCCAATGCGGTACCGATGGTGCGCGAGGGAAAAATCAGTGGCTATATGTCGATTCGTACCCGGGCGACGGATGAAGAGATTGCGGCGGTGGAGCCGCTGTACAAAGCGTTGAACTCCGGACGTACCAGTAAGCGTATTCATAAAGGCCTGGTGGTGCGTAAAGGCTGGCTGGGTAAACTGCCTTCATTACCGCTTCGCTGGCGGACGCGTGGAGTGATGACCCTGATGTTTATCTTGCTGGCGGCCATGCTTTGGTTTGTTGCTGCCCCGGTGGTGACGTATTTCCTCTGTGTGTTAGTGGTATTGTTGGCAAGCGCTTGTTTTGAATGGCAGATTGTGCGCCCGATAGAAAATGTCGCCCGTCAGGCACTGAAGGTGGCGACCGGAGAGCGTAATAGTGTTGAGCACCTGAATCGCAGCGATGAGCTGGGGCTGACATTACGCGCGGTAGGGCAGCTTGGCCTGATGTGCCGTTGGCTAATTAACGATGTCTCAAGCCAGGTGTCCAGTGTCAGAAATGGCAGTGAGACGCTGGCGAAAGGCACCGATGAACTGAACGAACATACCCAGCAGACAGTTGATAACGTTCAGCAAACGGTGGCGACCATGAACCAAATGGCGGCGTCGGTGAAACAGAACTCTGCCACGGCGTCGGCTGCCGATAAACTTTCTATCACCGCCAGTAATGCGGCAGTGCAGGGTGGGGAGGCGATGACCACGGTGATCAAGACAATGGACGATATCGCCGACAGTACCCAGCGCATTGGCACCATTACTTCGCTGATTAACGATATTGCGTTTCAGACCAATATTCTGGCCCTGAATGCGGCGGTGGAAGCGGCGCGTGCCGGCGAACAGGGCAAAGGTTTTGCAGTGGTGGCAGGGGAAGTGCGTCATTTAGCCAGCCGCAGCGCTAATGCTGCCAACGATATTCGCAAGCTGATTGATGCCAGTGCTGATAAGGTGCAATCCGGTTCGCAGCAGGTACACGCCGCCGGACGGACGATGGAAGATATTGTGGCACAGGTGAAAAACGTCACCCAGTTGATCGCCCAGATTAGCCATTCAACGCTGGAACAGGCCGATGGGCTTTCCAGCCTGACCCGTGCAGTGGATGAGCTTAACCTGATCACCCAGAAAAATGCCGAGCTGGTGGAAGAGAGTGCGCAGGTGTCGGCGATGGTGAAACACCGCGCCAGCCGACTGGAAGACGCGGTGACGGTGCTGCATTAATCGGTATGCCGGATCCGGCGGTTGGAGCACAATGCCTGATGCGATGCTGACGCATCTTATCAGGCCTGCGGGGTGTGTAGCGGGTGTAGGCCGGATAAGGCGCGTCAAGCGTCGCATCCGGCAATTGCACCGCGCCACTGGCGGATGCGGCGATTAATCCAGTTGCGTAATATCAAAAGCGGCGCGGTCGATCACCGCAATGATCTTTTTTATTTGTGCATCACTGATATCGCTCTGGTTGACGCGTAAATCCAGCACCGCTTTAAAATTATCCAGCGCCCGCTTCATTTGCGGGTTCTGGCGCAGCGCCGCGCCAACGCAACGCGCTTTGATGCGTTCTTCAATCATCTCCACCTGTTCGCGGTTTTCTTCCAGCCACTGCGCGCCTTGTTCGGTCAGCGCAATCTGCTTCTTACCACCTTCCTCTTCGCGGATGGTAATCAGCGACTGCTCCTGCAGAAAATCCAGCGTCGGGTAGATGACGCCCGGGCTTGGGGTGTAATTCCCCTGGGTTAGATTCTCAATCGCTTTAATCAATTCGTAACCGTGGCTGTCATCGCGCGAGAGAATATCCAGAATCACCAGACGCAATTCACCGTGACCAAAGAAACGTTGCCGACGACCGCCGCCGCGACCGTGGCGACCACCGCAACATTGACCGTGTTCATGCTGGTGACCGTGTCCGCAGTGCTCGTGTTCTGACTTCTCACCTTTGCAGCAGCCCTCATGGCGTGGCTGGCCTTCATGTTTACAACACCCTTCGTGATGATGGCTCATATCAGCCTCCTTTTGCTTGATTAGATATATCTAATTTATATCTGATGTGAGCATTACTGCAAGTACAAAAATGATTTTTAAACGTGGAAGCACCTCACATCTAGGCCGGATAAGACGTTCACGCCGCATCCGGCAGCATTGCTATGGCACTGAATGCCTTCACATACTTCAGACATATCAGTTCTACAAATCGCTTGCATTTATCATGATTAACAATCATTATCATTTGCGAATTTTATTTAGATATATCTGATTACCATCACGAAGGCGATAACAATGAATAACACCCCCCGCTACCCGCAGCGCGTTCGCAATGATCTGCGCTTCCGTGAACTGACTGTGCTACGCGTTGAGCGCATCAGCGCCGGTTTTCAGCGCATTGTCCTTGGCGGCGAGGCGTTGGACGGTTTTACATCGCGCGGCTTTGACGATCACAGCAAACTCTTCTTTCCTCAACCTGACGCTCACTTTGTGCCGCCAACGGTAACGGAAGAGGGCATCGTCTGGCCGGAAGGACCACGCCCACCGTCGCGTGACTATACGCCACTGTATGACGAACTACGCCATGAACTGGCGATCGATTTCTTTATTCACGACGGTGGGGTCGCCAGCGGCTGGGCGATAAACTTACGGTGGCAGGTCCGCGCGGTTCGCTGGTGGTGCCGGAAGATTACGCGTATCAGCTGTATGTCTGCGATGAATCCGGAATGCCCGCACTGCGCCGCCGCCTGGAAACGTTGAGCAAACTTGCCGTTAAACCGCAAGTTAGTGCGCTGGTTAGCGTGCGGGATAACGCCTGTCAGGATTATCTCGCGCACCTTGATGGTTTTAATATCGAATGGCTGGCACATGATGAGCAGGCGGTAGATGCGCGTCTGGCGCAGATGCAAATCCCTGCCAGATGATTACTTCATCTGGATAACCGGCGAAGGTAAAGTCGTTAAGAATTTAAGCCGCCGCTTTGAAGCGGAACAGTATGACCCACAGCGGGTACGTGCAGCGGCTTACTGGCACGCAAAGTAACTGATATATAAAAAGAAAAAGGCTGACGATTTCTCGTCAGCCTTTGCTATATCTGGTGGCCCCTGCTGGACTTGAACCAGCGACCAAGCGATTATGAGTCGCCTGCTCTAACCACTGAGCTAAGGGGCCATGGTAGCGGATTATAAAGTAACTCCGTGTCGCAATCCAGCCATTACCGCGCGCCTGCTGTTTTTATAAACAATGTATTTTCAATCCGTTATACTTTTCCTGGTGATGTTAGAAAGGAGTAAATATGGTTGAGGATATTTTGGCTCCAGGGTTACGGGTCGTGTTTTGCGGTATCAACCCTGGGCTTTCATCCGCCGGGACTGGTTTTCCCTTTGCTCATCCGGCAAATCGCTTCTGGAAGGTGATATATCAGGCCGGGTTTACCGACCGTCAGTTGAAGCCGCAGGAGGCACAGCATCTGCTGGATTATCGTTGTGGCGTCACCAAACTGGTAGACCGTCCAACGGTGCAAGCCAATGAAGTTTCAAAGCAGGAGCTGCACGCAGGTGGGCGTAAGCTGATTGAAAAAATTGAAGATTATCAGCCGCAGGCGTTGGCGATTCTGGGCAAACAAGCATATGAACAGGGATTCAGCCAGCGCGGTGCACAGTGGGGGAAACAAACGCTCACCATTGGTTCGACGCAGATTTGGGTGCTGCCAAATCCCAGCGGTTTAAGTCGCGTTTCACTGGAGAAACTGGTTGAAGCGTATCGCGAGCTGGACCAGGCGCTGGTAGTGCGTGGGCGATAAAAAACGCCACCGAAAAGGTGT
>NZ_JBQZXE010000035.1:0-32337 GCF_053555855.1 Shigella sp. SIG3 | reverse complement strand
AAGCCTCCATAACGGAGGCTTCTTTTTTATGGCTGGCAGATGCTTTAATCATCCACCTTAAAACAATATAACCTATTGTTTTAATGACAAATCAGAACGGAATGTCATCATCAAAGTCCATCGGCGGCTCGTTAGACGGCGCTGCCGGAGCGGACTGCTGCGGGCGAGACTGCGCGCCGCCGCTGAACTTATTGCCACCCTGCGGCTGCTGAGGCTGACCCCAACCGCCCTGCGGCTGACCACCACCGATATTGCCACCTGCCGGAGCGCCACCACCCTGACGACCACCCAGCATCTGCATGGTGCCGCCAACGTTCACCACGACTTCTGTGGTGTAGCGATCCTGACCGGATTGATCGGTCCATTTACGGGTACGCAGCTGACCTTCGATATAAACCTGAGAACCTTTACGCAGATATTCGCTCGCCACTTCTGCCAGTTTGCCGAACAGCACAACGCGGTGCCATTCAGTCTGTTCTTTCATCTCGCCGGTCGCTTTATCACGCCAGGATTCGGAAGTAGCCAGCGTAATGTTGGCAACTGCGCCACCATTTGGCATGTAGCGTACTTCCGGGTCCTGACCCAGATTACCAACGAGAATAACCTTGTTTACGCCTCTGCTGGCCATGTTCGTGTCTCCTGAAAAAAATCGTTCTGAATAAGTGTAAACGCGCGATTGTACCATTACCAATAGCGCTTTTACTATGTTGTGACCTCGGTTCCGGGAAACAAACCTGGCCAGACATTGTTACACAACACTCCGGATAATGCATTCCAATACTGTATATTCATTCAGGTCAATTTGTGTCATAATTAACCGTTTGTGATCGCCGGTAGCACCATGCCACCGGGCAAAAAAGCGTTTAATCCGGGAAAGGTGAATGGATAAGATCGAAGTTCGGGGCGCCCGCACCCATAATCTCAAAAACATCAACCTCGTTATCCCCCGCGACAAGCTCATTGTCGTGACCGGGCTTTCGGGTTCTGGCAAATCCTCGCTCGCTTTCGACACCTTATATGCCGAAGGGCAGCGCCGTTACGTTGAATCCCTTTCCGCCTACGCGCGGCAGTTTCTGTCACTGATGGAAAAGCCGGACGTCGATCATATTGAGGGGCTTTCTCCTGCCATCTCAATTGAGCAGAAATCGACGTCTCATAACCCGCGTTCTACGGTGGGGACAATCACCGAAATCCACGACTATTTGCGTTTGTTGTTCGCCCGCGTCGGCGAACCGCGCTGTCCGGACCACGACGTCCCGCTGGCGGCGCAAACCGTCAGCCAGATGGTGGATAACGTGCTGTCGCAGCCGGAAGGCAAGCGTCTGATGCTGCTCGCGCCAATCATTAAAGAGCGCAAAGGCGAACACACCAAAACGCTGGAGAACCTGGCAAGCCAGGGTTACATCCGTGCTCGTATTGATGGCGAAGTCTGCGATCTTTCCGATCCGCCGAAACTGGAACTGCAAAAGAAACATACCATTGAAGTGGTGGTTGATCGCTTCAAGGTGCGTGACGATCTTACCCAACGTCTTGCGGAGTCGTTTGAAACCGCGCTGGAACTTTCCGGTGGTACAGCGGTAGTGGCGGATATGGACGACCCGAAAGCGGAAGAGCTGCTGTTCTCCGCCAACTTCGCCTGCCCAATTTGCGGCTACAGTATGCGTGAACTGGAGCCGCGACTGTTTTCGTTTAACAACCCGGCAGGTGCCTGCCCGACCTGTGACGGCCTTGGCGTACAGCAATATTTCGATCCTGACCGCGTGATCCAAAACCCCGAGCTGTCACTGGCTGGCGGTGCGATCCGTGGCTGGGATCGCCGCAACTTCTATTACTTCCAGATGCTGAAATCGCTGGCAGATCACTATAAGTTCGACGTCGAAGCGCCGTGGGGCAGCCTGAGCGCGAACGTGCATAAAGTGGTGTTGTACGGTTCTGGCAAAGAAAACATTGAATTCAAATACATGAACGATCGTGGCGATACCTCCATCCGTCGTCATCCGTTCGAAGGCGTGCTGCACAATATGGAGCGCCGTTATAAAGAGACAGAATCCAGTGCGGTACGTGAAGAATTAGCCAAGTTTATCAGCAATCGCCCATGCGCCAGCTGCGAAGGGACGCGTCTGCGTCGGGAAGCGCGCCACGTTTATGTCGAGAATACGCCGCTGCCTGCTATCTCCGACATGAGCATCGGTCATGCGATGGAATTCTTCAACAATCTCAAACTCGCTGGTCAGCGGGCGAAGATTGCGGAAAAAATTCTTAAAGAGATCGGCGATCGCCTGAAATTCCTCGTAAACGTCGGCCTGAATTACCTGACACTTTCCCGCTCGGCAGAAACACTTTCCGGCGGTGAAGCCCAGCGTATCCGTCTGGCGAGCCAGATTGGTGCGGGCCTGGTTGGCGTTATGTACGTGCTGGACGAGCCGTCTATCGGCCTGCACCAGCGCGATAACGAGCGCCTGTTGGGTACGCTTATCCATCTGCGCGATCTCGGTAATACCGTGATTGTGGTGGAGCATGACGAAGACGCAATTCGCGCCGCTGACCATGTGATCGATATCGGTCCTGGTGCGGGTGTTCACGGCGGTGAAGTGGTCGCAGAAGGTCCGCTGGAAGCGATTATGGCGGTGCCTGAATCGTTGACCGGGCAGTACATGAGCGGTAAACGCAAGATTGAAGTGCCGAAGAAACGCGTTCCGGCGAATCCAGAAAAAGTGCTGAAGCTGACAGGCGCACGCGGCAACAACCTGAAGGACGTGACGCTCACGCTGCCAGTCGGTCTGTTTACCTGCATCACAGGGGTTTCAGGTTCCGGTAAATCGACGCTGATTAACGACACACTGTTCCCGATTGCCCAACGCCAGTTGAATGGTGCGACCATCGCCGAACCGGCACCGTATCGCGATATTCAGGGACTGGAGCATTTCGATAAAGTGATCGATATCGACCAAAGCCCAATTGGTCGTACTCCACGTTCTAACCCGGCGACCTATACCGGCGTGTTTACGCCTGTGCGCGAACTGTTTGCGGGCGTACCGGAATCCCGTGCGCGTGGTTATACGCCAGGACGTTTCAGCTTTAACGTCCGTGGCGGGCGCTGCGAAGCCTGTCAGGGCGACGGTGTGATCAAAGTGGAGATGCACTTCCTGCCGGATATCTACGTGCCGTGCGATCAGTGCAAAGGTAAACGCTATAACCGTGAAACGCTGGAAATTAAGTACAAAGGCAAAACCATCCACGAAGTGCTGGATATGACCATCGAAGAGGCGCGTGAGTTCTTTGATGCGGTGCCAGCTCTGGCGCGTAAGCTGCAAACGTTGATGGACGTTGGTCTGACGTACATTCGCCTGGGGCAGTCCGCAACCACACTTTCTGGTGGTGAAGCCCAGCGCGTGAAGCTGGCGCGTGAGCTGTCAAAACGCGGCACCGGGCAGACGCTGTATATTCTCGACGAGCCGACCACCGGTCTGCACTTCGCCGATATTCAGCAACTCCTCGACGTGCTGCATAAACTGCGCGATCAGGGCAATACCATTGTGGTGATTGAGCACAATCTCGACGTGATCAAAACCGCTGACTGGATTGTCGACCTGGGACCAGAAGGCGGCAGTGGCGGCGGCGAAATCCTCGTCTCCGGTACGCCAGAAACCGTCGCGGAGTGCGAAGCTTCGCATACGGCACGCTTCCTCAAGCCGATGCTGTAATCGTTAAGGCCGCTTTCTGAGCGGCCTTTTCCTTTCAGAGTTGTACCAGCAATTTACGCTTTTCTTCCGGTAGTAAATTCACTGCCTGCTGATAAGACGCATCCACCAGATAATAGATTTGCGAATCCGGCAGCGAACCGTCGAGATACACGGTGCTCCAGTGCGCTTTATTCAGATGGCGGCTAGGACGCACATCGCTGTGCTGCTGACGTAGCAGCTCCGCCAGCTCCGGGCTGGTTTTCAGCGAAACAGCTGGGCGATTTTCTACTTCTTTCACCATCGCAAACAGTACATCTTCCACTTTGATCTGCGTCGCTTTCCAGTCGTTATGCACGCTCTGTTCTGCGCCTGGTTTTGCCATGCAATATTGTAGCAACTCCGAAATGGTCATTTTTTACTCCCCTTGTAGTGTCGCGATGATGCGACGCGATCCGCCGTGGATGCGATGTTCCCCCAGCCAGATGCCTTGCCAAGTGCCGGTCTGAATACGCCCTTTATGTACCGGCAATACAAGCGATGTTCCCAGCATTGAGGATTTGATATGAGAAGGCATATCGTCTGCTCCCTCATAGTCATGCTCATAATTTCCGTTGTCGGGAACGGTGCGGAGGAAAAAACACTCCATGTCGTGGCGTACGGTGGGATCGCAGTTCTCATTAAGTGTCAGAGAGGCGGAGGTATGTTGCAGCAACAGATGCAGTAAGCCGATGTTAACGCGCGGCATATCAGCCAGCTGATTCAGAATTTCATCCGTTACCAGATGAAACCCACGAGATTTGGCGCTAAGCGTGAGCGTCTTTTGATACCACATGTGCTGCTCCTTGATAAAACTCTCTTAATCAGTTTGCAGCAAGACAGCGAAAGGATAAAGGTGTGATTAAAAAAACAGCATTCGGGAGAGCATCACTCTCTCCCGCTCTGTCAGTATTCTGAATTGACGATCACCTCTTCACCAAACGCACCCGCTTGTGGCAAGGGTTTGTAGGTAGAGTTGGAGGCGCGCAGAATGCGGATACCACGAGCGCCGACATCGCGTGCGGCGGTAATATCGTTATCGGAATCGCCATAAAAAATTCGGATATTTTTATCCTGCAGCCATTGCGATTTTGTATTTTGCCCTGGTTTATCGCCCGCAAAGATTACCGGATTCATGTTGGTGGCAGGAATATGAAAATTATCCGCCAGCGTTTTTGAAACCGTTTCTGTTTTCGTCGGGCTACGACCAGTCACAAAGAAGATCGCGTCACCGCGGCGTACATGCATATCAATCAGCTGGCGAGCGACCTCTTTTGGAATGCTGAATTCATCCCAGCCATTATTCATTTTTTCCCAGAACACAGGATTTTTCAGATAATCTTCGCTTTCTGGCGAGAAGGTTTTTTTGCCGCGCCAGAACCCCGGACTGGAAAAAAGTACCGTGTCATCGATATCAAACCCCACCGCCATTGGCGGACGCCCTGCGAGGCTATTTTCAATTTGTGCGACCGAAACCCAATGAATTGGTGCCTGTTCAGCAAGCCTGGCAACGTTAGTCCCAGGGTTAAGCGGTGAAGGAGATGAGGCCAGGGCAACAGCGGAACTGTTTAGAGCGAACAATAAGCAAACGGCACTGATTGCCTGTGTGATCTTGCGCATATTTTTCCCTAAATAGTCAGTATGTTGAAACTTTTTATTGTGAGATTTGTTGCAAAAACCATCTGACCATAACGCCAGCTGCCGGGGAAAGGAAGGATTATCTGCGGTTTTTGTGATGAAAAGCAGGATGATTATATTTAACCCAGTAAATACGTTCCTGTCTTTTTTTGTATAAAAAATGTTTATTACTCGATGTAAGGATACATTAATTTTACGTTTATTATGATGAATCCTCGGCAAATGAGCGAAATTTGATAGAACATTTATCTGCTGTACGATTTAATGAACTTAATGATACAGCATTACAAAAACAATCGAAGTTTATAAAGATGATTTCTGATTGACCAGCCCCCTACCCTACAATGGTGATTAATTTTATTACTCGCGATGGAGATGATGATATGAATATATCATATGTGAATAGCAACAAAACGACATCTTTACCTGTTGAGCTAGATGCACTAAATAATAAAGATATCTCTTATGCCAAAGATTTCTCTTATGCCAAAGATTTCTTTTTATACATAGAAACACAGTTAAAAATTGCAAAAGATTTTTGTAGACCTGGAGAAGAAGTATCAAGTTCTATTGCAAGTAAAGTTTTTCACGCATTTATTGATTTAGTTAACAAAATCAGGGGTAAGAAAGACTTTATGTATATTTGCACGCTTTGCTGTTTTGCCGAGGAGGTTAAAGGTGATTATTCTCATTACAGGACCTTTTTATTTGATATTGGTAATCAATATAAGGTTAAACTTATACAAAGCGGAAAAAAAGAGTTCTCTTTAACATTAGAATTTAACGATACTATAATTGAATCTCAGAAAGTCACAGGCAATAAGGCAAAGCATATTCTTGAGGATATAGAAATATTCTATCGTAACAAACCCGATACTTATTATTAAATTTAATAATGGTTAGATGTGCAGAAATTATTACTCCACACGAAAAAATAGGGAAAGGAATTCCAGATAATTGGGATAAACTTAACAATAAAAGAACTGACAACGTTTTATTATCTCTCACGTAGAACAACGGCATCAAAAAAATCATCTACAAAGAAATAGTGAAAGCGACGACAGTTTAATTTCACTGCAGGCTGGGTAACTCCAGCCTGCTTTCCTGCATTACATCACCGCAGCAAACGCCTTTGCCACACGTTGTACATTTGCCGTATTTAACCCGGCGACACACATGCGACCGCTGGCGATGAGATAGACACCAAATTCTTCACGTAGTCGGTCAACCTGAGCGGCACTTAAACCGGTATAACTGAACATGCCGCGCTGATTAAGCAGATAATCGAAATTGCGTTCTGGCATCTCTGTGCTTAATACCTTCACCAATTCCTGACGCATTGCCAGAATGCGAGTACGCATCTCTTCTACTTCCGCCAGCCAGCTGGCTTTCAATGCCTCGTCATTCAGCACTGCAGCCACCACCTGCGCACCAAAATTCGGCGGGCTGGAGTAGTTGCGGCGAACTGTTGCTTTCAATTGCCCCAGTACGCGGCCAGCGGCTTCGGCATCTTCACACAGAACAGAAAGTCCGCCGACGCGCTCGCCGTAAAGGGAGAAAATTTTCGAGAACGAATTGCTCACCAGAGCGGGTAATCCAGCGCTGGCAATGGCGCGAATAGCGTAGGCATCCTCTTCCATACCGGCACTAAATCCTTGATAGGCAATATCGAGGAATGGGATAAGCTCGCGGGCTTTGAGAATTTCAATCACCGCATCCCACTGATCATTAGTGAGATCGGCACCCGTTGGGTTGTGGCAACATGGATGCAGCAACACAATACTGCGGGCAGGTAATGTTTTCAGCGTCGCCAACAGGTCATTAAAGCGCACGCTGTTAGTCACTTCGTCATACCAGGGGTAAGTACTCACTTCGAATCCAGCCCCGGCGAATATTGCTACGTGGTTTTCCCAAGTAGGATCGCTGACCCAGACGCCTGATTCCGGGAAGTAGCGTTTCAGGAAATCCGCGCCCACTTTCAATGCCCCTGAGCCGCCAAGGGTTTGAATGGTTGCTACGCGCTGTTGTTGCAGTACCGGATGGTCCGCACCAAACAGCAGCGGCGCAATGGCATGGCGATAGCTGTTAAGCCCTTCCATCGGTAAATAAAGCGAAGCGCCATGGGGCTGCGCATTCAGGCGCGCTTCCGCCTCCGCCACGGCTTTCAATTGTGGAATAATTCCGTCTTCGTTGTAGTACAGACCGATACTTAAATTCACTTTGTCGCTGCGAGGGTCTTCTTTAAAACGCTCCATAAGCGTAAGAATCGGGTCGCCAGCGTAGGCGTCAACTTTTTGAAACACGCGATGGTTCTCCAGGTTTACGGGCAGGTGGTTAAAACACAATAAACCGGAAGAAGGCGAAGATCGAGTGGATGTTCAGGAGCGAACGGCAATTAGCAACAGAGTGAGACTAATGATAAACGTACATCCGCCAGAGGCACGACCTTTATAAGAGCATGAAAGAACATCAACTTATTGAATTTTTAGGATTTTATTGGCCGGATAAGGCATTCACGCCGCATCCGGCACAGACAATCAAATATTACAGAACGATTAATCCACGTATTTCATCGCGACCCTTGAAGTCAGGCGCGTAATAAGTTCGTAAGCGCTTACTTTCGTCATTTCAGCGATACGTTCTACGGGCAAACCTTCGCCCCATAAAATGACCGGATCCCCGGCTTTGTCCTGCGCCTGTGGACCTAAGTCTACGCAGATCATATCCATCGCCACGCGCCCGACAATCGGTACTTCGCGACCGTTCACCAGCACTGGCGTACCGGACGGCGCGGCGCGCGGATAACCATCGCCATAGCCCATCGCGACTACGCCAAGACGGGTATCACGTTCGCTTACCCAGGTTCCACCATAACCAACAGGCTCTCCGGCTTTATGCTCACGCACGGCAATCAGGCTGGAGGTTAGTGACATCACTGGCTGACAGCCAAAATCGGCACCGGTGGAGCGATCTTCCAGCGGCGAGACGCCATAAAGAATGATGCCCGGGCGCACCCAGTCAAAATGCGACTGTGGCCACAGCAGAATGCCACCCGACGCGGCAATGGAACGTTGACCAGGTTTGCCTTCGCAAAAGGTATTAAAGATAGCGAGTTGTTTCTCGGTTGCGCCACATTTTGGTTCATCCGCGCGCGCAAAATGGCTGACGATATTCACCGGCTGACGAACGTTTTTGCACTGGGTCAGGCGATGATAAAACGCCTCAGCCTGTTCCGGCCTTACGCCCAGACGGTGCATACCGGTATCGAGTTTCATCCAGACGGTAACCGGCTCGTCCAAGCTAGCCTCTTCCAGCGCAGCCAGCTGTTCTTCGTTATGCACGGCGGTATGAAAATGTTGCGCAGAAATCGTCGGCAGATCTCTGGCATCAAAAAAGCCTTCGAGTAACAGTACAGGTTTGGTGATTCCCCCCGCACGCAGTCGCAGAGCTTCTTCGAGACGGGCTACGCCAAAGGCGTCAGCATCGGGGAGCGTTCGCGCGGTCTCAAGAAGACCGTGACCATAAGCGTTCGCTTTCACCACCGCAACCATTTTACTGGCAGGTGCCAGTTCACGAAGACGTTGCAGGTTGTGTCGCAGAGCGCGGCGGTTAATCACAACAGTTGCCGCTTGCATTTGTGTTCCTTGATAATTGTTTGCTTTAATTACCTAATTCATAAAATAATTATTATTCGTCGTCGTACTGCGGCCCCGCATAGTTGTCGAAGCGCGACCATTGACCGTTAAAGGTCAGGCGTACCGTCCCGATTGGGCCGTTACGTTGTTTACCGATAATAATTTCCGCGATGCCTTTTAAATCACTGTTTTCGTGATACACCTCATCACGATAGATAAACATGATCAAGTCCGCATCCTGCTCGATAGAGCCAGATTCACGCAGGTCGGAGTTGACCGGACGTTTGTCGGCACGTTGTTCCAGAGAACGGTTCAACTGGGACAGCGCCACCACCGGCACGTTCAGTTCTTTCGCCAGTGCTTTCAGCGAGCGGGAGATTTCTGCAATTTCCAGCGTACGGTTATCGGAAAGCGCCGGTACGCGCATCAGTTGCAGGTAGTCGATCATGATAAGCCCGATGCCGCCGTGTTCACGGGCAATACGGCGTGCGCGGGAACGCACTTCCGTTGGCGTCAGGCCGGAAGAGTCATCGATATAGATATTGCGTTTTTCGAGCAAAATACCCATGGTGCCGGAAATGCGCGCCCAGTCTTCATCATCGAGCTGCCCGGTACGGATTTTAGTCTGGTCAACGCGCGACAGCGACGCCAGAGAACGCATCATGATCTGTTCTGATGGCATCTCCAGCGAGAAGATAAGTACTGGTTTATCCTGCAACATTGCCGCGTTTTCGACGAGGTTCATCGCAAATGTTGTTTTACCCATCGACGGACGCGCGGCGACGATGATCAAATCCGACGGCTGCAAGCCAGCGGTTTTTTTGTTGAGATCGTCATAACCGGTGTTTACCCCGGTAACGCCATCGTGTGGCTGCTGAAACAACTGCTCAATACGCGCCACGGTTGCGTCGAGCACATCGGCGATGTTCTTCGGCCCTTCGTCTTTGTTTGCACGACTTTCGGCAATTTTAAAGACGCGGGATTCAGCAAGGTCCAGCAGATCTTCGCTGGTACGCCCCTGCGGATCAAAACCGGCTTCAGCAATCTCATTCGCAACCGAGATCATCTCACGGACAACGGCACGTTCACGCACGATGTCCGCATAAGCACTGATGTTCGCCGCACTTGGCGTATTT
Source organism: Shigella sp. SIG3 (assembly GCF_053555855.1). Lineage (NCBI taxonomy): Bacteria > Pseudomonadati > Pseudomonadota > Gammaproteobacteria > Enterobacterales > Enterobacteriaceae > Shigella > Shigella sp. SIG3. Next base: position 22,209 of record NZ_JBQZXE010000035.1, on the reverse strand, counting down.
TTTGACAGCTCTGCCAGATAAGCAAAACCACCGACGCTATCGAGTTGCCCCTGGCGTTCCAACGATTCCGCAAGGGTAATCAGATCGATAGGACTACCGCTTTCCTGCAAACGCGCCATTTCAGTAAAGATATGACGGTGTGGGCGGGTGTAAAAATCGTCTGCTACCACACGCTCGGCTACATCATCCCAGCGTTCGTTATCCAGCATTAAACCGCCCAACACCGACTGCTCCGCTTCGATCGAGTGCGGAGGCACTTTCAGCCCGGCAACTTGTGGATCGCGTTCGCGGGGTTCAGCCTGCTGTTTGTTGAAGGGTTTATTTCCTGCCATAGTGAATGGAGTTACCGAAATAAAGAATGGGTCGAAACTTTACCATATGAAGCAGACCCTGACGATACGTTCTGGAGGACACATGGCAACACGAATTGAATTTCACAAGCACGGTGGCCCGGAAGTACTTCAAGCCGTAGAGTTCACTCCTGCCGATCCGGCGGAGAATGAAATCCAGGTCGAAAATAAAGCCATCGGCATCAATTTTATCGACACGTATATCCGCAGCGGCCTTTACCCGCCGCCATCGCTACCCAGCGGATTAGGTACCGAAGCGGCAGGCATCGTGAGTAAAGTCGGCAGTGGTGTAAAGCATATTAAGGCTGGCGATCATGTAGTCTATGCGCAGTCGGCGTTAGGCGCTTACAGCTCTGTGCATAACATTAATGCGGATAAAGCGGCGATTCTGCCTGCGGCAATTTCTTTTGAGCAACCTGCGGCATCCTTCCTGAAAGGCTTAACGGTTTATTATCTGCTGCGCAAAACCTATGAAATTAAACCCGATGAACAGTTCCTGTTCCACGCAGCGGCTGGCGGCGTTGGCTTAATTGCCTGCCAGTGGGCAAAAGCCCTGGGCGCGAAACTCATCGGCACCGTAGGAACCGCGCAAAAAGCGCAGAGCGCGCTAAAAGCCGGCGCGTGGCAGGTTATTAACTATCGTGAAGAGAATCTGGTCGAGCGATTGAAAGAGATCACCGGCGGTAAGAAAGTGCGCGTAGTGTACGATTCCGTGGGCAGAGACACCTGGGAACGGTCGCTGGATTGCCTGCAACGCCGCGGCTTAATGGTCAGTTTTGGCAACTCATCAGGTGCGGTTACCGGTGTGAACTTAGGCATTCTCAATCAAAAAGGCTCGTTGTATGTGACACGCCCTTCCCTGCAAGGCTATATCACCACGCGGGAGGAATTAACCGAGGCCAGTAATGAACTGTTCTCTTTGATTGCCAGCGGTGTGATTAAGGTCGATGTCGCCGAGCAGCAGAAATATCCGCTGAAGGATGCGCAGCGTGCGCATGAGATTCTGGAAAGCCGGGCGACGCAAGGTTCCAGCCTGCTGATTCCATAAAAGAAATAGGGCTTCCACCTGGGAAGCCCTTTCTTTTTATAGTTCGGCTGTATGTAGGGTACAGCACGATGAATCTGTTAGAGGCGCAATAGTGACAGATTTGATTATCAATTCCTATTTTGTTCTAAGGATAAAACCTTAGGTTGTGATCATCCGCACAATCCCTTAGTAACGCCAGCGGTCATAACGCTGATATTTCGGCATTTTTGGTGCTTTAATCGCCTTAATAACCCACACCACCGCAATCGCCAGTAGTAACCACGGCAGCAACTTAATCATCAATGCCAGCATACCGCCGAGGAACATAATGGCCGTCGCCACAACCAGCGCGGCGATAATGCCCAGCAACGAAACGCCGGTGACCATCAGCATGACAAAAAAGCCAATCACAAAAAGTAGTTCCAGCATGATGCTCTCCCAAATATGAAATCTCTTGCTGGCATTACAAGAATCATGCCAAAAATAATCTATTGATTTAACAGCAAAACGCCCCGCGACGGTGCGCAGGGCGTGGTGAATTTGACTACTTTTTGGTGAAAAGTTAACGCTTATCCGCCACCAGTTTGAGCGCGTGTTCCAGCACGTTAATGTCAGCACCCGCTTTATGGGCATTTTCACTTAAATAACGCCGCCACTGCCGCGCGCCAGGAATACCCTGGAACAAACCCAGCATATGCCGGATAATATGGCCGAGATACGTCCCCTGGCTGAGTTCATGCTCAATGTACGGATACATGGCACGCACTACTGCCACCGGATCGGCATCGGTATCCGAGGAACCAAAGATCTCCCGGTCTACCGCCGCCAGAATACCCGGATTCTGATACGCCTCGCGCCCGACCATCACGCCATCCATATGTTGCAAATGCGCTTTAGCTTCTTCCAGCGACTTGATACCACCGTTAATCGACATTGTCAGATGCGGGAAGTCACGCTTCAGTTGATACACACGCGGATAATCGAGCGGCGGGATTTCACGGTTTTCTTTCGGGCTTAACCCCGAAAGCCAGGCTTTACGTGCGTGGATGATGAACATCTCACACTCGCCTTTGCCGGAAACGGTATTGATGAAATCGCAGAGAAATTCATAGCTGTCCTGGTCGTCGATGCCAATACGCGTTTTCACCGTCACCGGAATCGACACCACATCGCGCATCGCTTTCACGCAGTCGGCAACCAGCTGCGCATTACCCATCAGACACGCACCAAACATGCCGTTCTGCACCCGGTCAGACGGGCAGCCGACATTCAGGTTGATCTCATCATATCCGCGCGCTTCTGCCAGCTTTGCACACTGCGCCAGCGCCGCCGGATCGCTACCGCCCAGTTGCAACGCTACCGGATGTTCTTCTTCACTGTACGCCAGATAATCACCTTTACCGTGAATAATCGCCCCTGTGGTCACCATTTCGGTATAAAGCAACGTATTGCGGGAAAGCAGACGCAAGAAATAGCGGCAATGTCTGTCCGTCCAGTCGAGCATTGGTGCAACACTAAACCGACCACTCCAGTGAACGTCAGTTTTTTCAGGCATTGCGCTGGTTTGGTTGATTTTTTGCATTTCAGAATTACCGTGCATTTTCAAATGTAGAGATTATTTTATCGATATATCATGGGGTTATGTTATTCAGCTTCACTGTTCAGGAGGCTCAATAGCGGGGTACTATACCATAACAACAGGAAGCGCCTGTCTCATTGCAAAAGAAAATTGAGATCCTCTCAAGGCATGAAGCTCTCACGAAGTGATGGAAATAATCTTATTAGCCGTTAACTTTGTTAAGGCCAATGATAAACAATCCAGGTTCGACGATAAATAAAAAATCACACATTAAACTCTGGTGATATATCTCCCTGCTAATAGCATTGATAGAGAAAAAAGAACCCAATAAATATTGGGTCCTTTTATATAATGCCTTCCATACTATTGAAGAACTTCACATATTATTTCTCCGATTTAACCCCGAACAAGTCATAAATTAATTTAGAAGTGTCTGTAAGTATTTTAATCTCTTCCTTTGAGGTTGGGTCAAACGACTTCGCGAAGCTAATTAATTGTGGTGCAGCATCTCGCATTTTGCTTAAAATATCAGGATCGAGCGTTCCTTCATTCACCAGATGTGACATCTTATCCAGATAGCCATCAAAATTCATTTCTCCCCCATCTGCCAGACGCTTCATCTCTCCCAGGTACTTCTTCATATCACGTTGATATAATTTTTCAAACTGAGCTTTCAGGTAGCTCTCATTATTTTCATTAATATACACTGTTTCTGATAAATCTGCGTAGGCACTAGAATATGAAAGTGAAATTAACAGCGAAGCAAATAATTTTAAGCTGTTGTCATCATGTTCCTGGCAGGCATTAACAAACGTTAAAAAACCAGAACCTATTGCTTGAAAATGTATATTCGCTAAAGGTTCATTATCCTTAGATTCCTCATAAAATAGCTGAACCGTGGAGGGAAGGCCATTCTTAGTTTCTACATCAAAAGTACATTGTTCAATGGGCATTGCATCTTTATTATCCCCAGGATTACATATACTATTAATCGCGAAATGAAAAATAGCCCGGTCAACAACTGATGCAATAAAGTCACGATCGTTTAAATCCTCATCAGTGCAATCGTCAGTATACTTATTGACCCACATTTTGAGATCATTTATTTGCTCAATTAAAAACACATTTTTTTACGTGCATGCCATAAATTATGCGTGATTCGTTGAATAAACAAATCTATTTTTGCAATAATTATATCCCGATGACGCAGCGCTGCATAATCAATAGATTTACCATATATATTATTTAATTTACCTTTGATTGAACCTCTATTATCCAATTTATCTTTGGTTGCATCTTTATTTTCGAATTGATTTGAATTGAGTGTTTTATTAAAGTATCCAGTTGCACCGGGTATTATCTTCAACATGATTCATCTACCTTTTTTGTCGTACCGTGTCCTCCTTATAATTCTTTTGCCATCTGGTCACTATCAAAAATCGCTCATAATTTCTGAACTACAGGTATGCGTTTAAACCCAGTTAAATAAATAGCGAGTTAACTTGAAGCAATTTATTTAAAAATGAATTATTAATTATTATCGTGTTGATAATGGTACGACAAGGCAACACAACACCTTACCTACAAAACAGAAAATCAACATTACGGCAACAATAAGGGTTCTCGGTGTTTTTCCTGGAACATGGTAAAGTAAGGACATTCTTAACCCCCACTTTGAGGTGCCCGATGGAAAAGACCACAACGCAGGAGTTATTAGCGCAGGCTGAAAAAATCTGCGCGCAGCGTAATGTGCGCCTGACCCCACAGCGCCTGGAAGTGTTGCGCCTGATGAGTCTGCAGGATGGCGCTATCAGCGCTTATGATCTGCTTGATTTACTGCGCGAAGCTGAACCGCAAGCCAAGCCGCCAACGGTTTATCGCGCGCTGGATTTTCTGCTTGAGCAAGGTTTTGTGCATAAGGTGGAATCCACCAACAGTTATGTGCTCTGTCATCTGTTCGACCAGCCCACGCATACGTCAGCCATGTTTATTTGCGATCGCTGCGGCGCGGTGAAAGAAGAGTGTGCAGAAGGCGTGGAAGACATTATGCATACGCTGGCGGCAAAAATGGGGTTTGCCCTGCGGCATAATGTGATTGAAGCACATGGGCTCTGTGCGGCATGCGTGGAAGTGGAAGCGTGTCGTCATCCTGAACAGTGCCAGCATGATCACTCTGTGCAGGTGAAAAAGAAACCGCGTTAAGAGGGCGTACATCCTTGTACACGTCGGGCAGGAGGGATTAATTACCAGCGATATTCATTGCGGGTTTCCCAATCCACGACCTCTTTTTCTGCCTGATCTTTCTGATAACCATAACGTTCCTGGATTTTACCGACCAGTTGATCACGTTTACCTTCAATGATCGTCATATCATCATCGGTCAGTTTGCCCCATTGCTCTTTCACTTTACCTTTAAACTGTTTCCAGTTACCGCCGGCTTCATCTTTATTCATAATCAAGACCTCATCGTTAGGTTGTGAATGAGAGTACGTTCACTTTTCTTCTGAACGTGAGATTAAGTGTAGTCAGCAATTTGGCTTAGGATAATTTATTCAGAATTTTTAACCGTCACGTTGCGGCAAACCAGGTACCGTTGCGCCAGTGACGCCGCCAGATAGCCGCCAGAGAAAGCCCGCGCAACGCCAGAAAGACGGTTAATGCCAGCCACAAACCATGATTACCCAGCCACGGCAGCGTAAGGAGCGTCAGCGCAAAACCTGCGGCGGCCACCGCCATACTGTTACGCATTTCGGCGGCACGCGTTGCGCCTATAAACATGCCGTCCAGCAGATAACACCAGACGCCAACCAACGGCAAAATCACCTGCCAGATAAGATAGCGGTCAGCCAGCTGCTGAATCTGGGTTAACGACGTCAGCAACGCAATGATGTGTTCCCCTGCCAGCAAATAAACCACCGAAAACAGTAACGCTACAATCCCCGACTGGCGGCACGCTGCCCGCCATACATCCAGCAACTGGCTACCGTCGCGCGCACCGTATGCCTGACCGGAGTGCGCTTCAACCGCGTAGGCAAAACCATCAAGCGCATAGGCGGTAAAGGTGAGTAGCGTCATCAGAACCGCGTTAACAGCGATAATGTCACTCCCCAGTCGCGCACCAAGTACGGTGATCGCGCCGAAACAGAGTTGCAACAACAGCGAACGCAGCATGATATCGCGGTTAAGCGCCAGCAAGCGACGGAAGTTTCCTCGCCAGGCAGTTTTCAGCATTTCGCCGGAAATTCCGCGTAGTTTGAGGATTTTACGCACCATTAGCAGACCAATCAGCAATGTTGCATATTCCGCAATAACCGTCGCCAGCGCCGCGCCCTGCACGTTCATATGCAGCCCCATCACCAGCCAGACATCCAGCACAATGTTGAGGATATTGCCGACCACTAACAAAATTACTGGCGCACGGGCATATTGCACGCCGAGTAACCAACCGAGTAATACCAGATTCGCCAGCGACGCCGGAGCGCTTAACCAGCGGATTTCAAGAAAGCGCCGCGCCTGTTCCAGGACCGCTTCACTACCGCCAACAATATGCAGCGCCAGATCGATAATCGGCGTACGCAACAGCGCAATTAACGCCCCGGCCCCCAACGCCAACAGCAACGGTTGCACCAGCGCACGGGCTAATGCCTGAGGATTTTTGGCACCATAAGCCTGCGCAGTCAGCCCGGTGGTGCTCATGCGTAAAAACAGCAACAGCATAAAGAGAAAGCTGGTCGCCGTTGCACCAACCGCCACGCCGCCCAAATAAACCGGACTATCAAGATGACCAATTACCGCCGTATCGACCAGTCCCAGCAACGGAACGGTGATATTGGAGAAAATCATGGGTAAGGCGAGATGCCAGAGTGCTTTATCAGATGAAGTGAGGAATGCCATGCAGACAAGCCTGATGAAGAGAGATGAAAAACAAACCGCGACGCCAGGCGGCATCGCGGTCTCAGAGATATGTTACAGCCAGTCGCCGTTGCGAATAACCCCAACCGCCAGCCCTTCAATGGTGAAGCTCTGCTGACGAAGGTCAACGACAATTGGTTTAAACTCGCTATTTTCTGGCAACAGTTCGACTTTATTGCCCTGTTTTTTCAGGCGCTTAACGGTAACTTCGTCATCAATACGTGCGACAACGACCTGACCGTTACGTACATCCTGAGTTTTATGCACTGCCAGCAAGTCGCCATCCATAATGCCGATATCTTTCATCGACATCCCGCTGACGCGCAGCAGGAAATCAGCATTCGGCTTGAACAAGGAAGGATCGACCTGATAATGACCTTCAATATGCTGTTGCGCCAGAAGCGGTTCACCGGCAGCCACACGACCTACCAGCGGCAACCCTTCTTCCTCTTCCTGCAACAGACGAATCCCGCGTGATGCGCCGGAAACAATTTCAATAACGCCTTTGCGTGCCAGCGCCTTCAGATGTTCTTCAGCCGCGTTTGGGGAACGGAACCCCAAACGCTGCGCGATTTCCGCACGCGTCGGCGGCATACCTGTCTGGCTGATGTGATCACGGATGAGATCAAACACCTCTTGTTGCCTGGCCGTTAACGCTTTCATTCCGCCCCCTGGGTGTATATACAGTTATACTGTGAGTATATACAGCAAAAGGCGATTTTGGAACCATAAACTGCACAATAAACCAGAGATTTATCGAAATCTGGAAGGGTTATCCAAAATGCGACCATAACAGGATGCACCAGGTAATCACGGCGACGATAATGGCAATCAGCACCGCGGCGGATCCCATATCTTTTGCGCGTCCGGAAAGCTCATGGTATTCAGAGCCAATTCGGTCAACCACTGCTTCGATGGCGCTATTGAGGATTTCCACAATCATCACCAGCATCACGGAGCTGATAAGCAGCACGCGGGTAATTGCGTCCACATCCAGCCAGCAGGCGATGACCACCGCCAACAATACCGCTACGCCTTCCTGACGGAATGCCGCTTCGTTGATCCATGCAGCGCGTAAACCTTTCCAGGAATAGCCAGCAGCTTTGATAATTCGGGTGAATCCAGTGGTATTATTGGCCATTGAAAGAACCTTTTTACATTATGAGCGTCAATATCAGTGTACCGTTAAATCCGATGATTCGGGTTTGCGTAACGCCGCGCGAAACATGAGCGGATACCACAGAATTTCCCATGACTTTCTGCTATCCTTGCCGCGCATTTGCATTATTAACCAGAGGCTTTACATCGTTTATGTCCGGCTGGCCACGAATTTACTACAAATTACTGAATTTACCATTAAGCATCCTGGTAAAAAGCAAGTCTATTCCGGCAGATCCTGCCCCGGAACTGGGGCTGGATACCTCTCGTCCAATTATGTACGTTTTACCGTACAACTCGAAAGCAGATTTGCTGACGTTGCGCGCCCAGTGTCTGGCACATGATTTGCCTGACCCGTTAGAGCCGCTGGAAATCGACGGCACGCTACTGCCGCGCTATGTGTTCATTCACGGCGGGCCGCGTGTATTCACCTATTACACGCCGAAAGAAGAGTCTATTAAGCTTTTCCACGACTATCTCGATTTGCACCGTAGCAACCCAAATCTGGATGTGCAGATGGTGCCAGTATCGGTGATGTTTGGTCGCGCGCCGGGGCGTGAAAAAGGCGAAGTGAACCCGCCGCTGCGTATGCTTAACGGCGTACAGAAATTTTTCGCTGTACTGTGGCTCGGTCGCGACAGTTTTGTGCGTTTCTCGCCGTCAGTGTCGCTGCGCCGTATGGCGGATGAACACGGCACGGATAAAACTATCGCTCAGAAACTGGCGCGCGTGGCGCGTATGCACTTTGCCCGTCAACGTCTGGCTGCCGTAGGCCCACGTCTGCCTGCTCGTCAGGATCTGTTTAATAAGCTGCTCGCCTCCCGCGCCATTGCCAAAGCGGTAGAAGATGAAGCGCGCAGCAAAAAAATCTCCCATGAAAAAGCGCAGCAGAACGCGATTGCGCTGATGGAAGAGATTGCGGCGAATTTCTCTTACGAGATGATCCGCCTGACTGACCGCATTCTGGGCTTCACCTGGAACCGATTTTATCAGGGCATCAACGTCCATAACGCCGAGCGCGTTCGCCAGCTGGCCCACGACGGTCATGAGCTGGTGTATGTGCCTTGCCACCGCAGTCACATGGACTACCTGCTACTTTCTTACGTGCTGTACCACCAGGGGCTGGTGCCGCCGCATATCGCCGCCGGGATCAACCTGAACTTCTGGCCGGCCGGGCCGATTTTCCGCCGTCTGGGGGCGTTCTTTATTCGCCGTACTTTTAAAGGCAATAAACTTTATTCCACCGTTTTCCGTGAGTATCTCGGCGAACTGTTCAGCCGTGGTTATTCCGTCGAGTACTTCGTGGAAGGCGGTCGTTCCCGCACGGGGCGTTTGCTGGATCCGAAAACCGGTACGCTGTCGATGACCATTCAGGCGATGCTGCGTGGCGGCACGCGTCCGATTACGCTGATTCCGATCTATATCGGTTATGAGCACGTCATGGAAGTGGGTACTTACGCCAAAGAACTGCGCGGCGCGACGAAAGAGAAAGAGAGCCTGCCGCAGATGCTGCGCGGTTTAAGCAAGCTGCGTAATCTCGGTCAGGGTTACGTCAACTTCGGTGAACCAATGCCGTTGATGACCTACCTTAACCAGCACGTACCAGACTGGCGTGAATCTATCGATCCCATCGAAGCGGTGCGTCCGGCCTGGTTAACGCCGACGGTCAATAATATTGCTGCCGATCTGATGGTACGCATTAACAACGCAGGCGCGGCAAACGCCATGAACCTGTGCTGTACTGCGCTACTGGCATCACGTCAGCGCTCACTCACCCGCGAGCAGTTAACCGAGCAACTCAACTGCTACCTGGATCTGATGCGCAACGTACCTTACTCCACGGACTCTACCGTTCCTTCAGCCAGCGCCAGCGAGCTTATCGATCACGCGCTGCAAATGAACAAGTTTGAAGTCGAGAAAGACACTATCGGCGACATCATCATTCTGCCACGCGAGCAAGCGGTGCTGATGACCTACTATCGCAACAACATTGCGCATATGTTGGTGCTGCCTTCGCTGATGGCGGCAATTGTCACCCAGCATCGCCACATCTCCCGCGACGTATTGATGGAGCACGTCAATGTGCTTTACCCAATGCTGAAAGCGGAGCTGTTCCTGCGCTGGGATCGCGACGAGTTGCCGGACGTTATTGATGCGCTGGCAAATGAGATGCAACGTCAGGGGCTGATTACCCTGCAAGATGATGAGTTGCATATCAACCCGGCGCATTCTCGCACCCTACAGCTGCTGGCCGCAGGCGCGCGCGAAACGCTGCAACGTTATGCCATCACCTTCTGGTTGTTGAGTGCCAACCCGTCGATCAACCGCGGTACGCTGGAGAAAGAGAGCCGCACCGTTGCGCAACGTCTCTCCGTGCTGCACGGCATCAACGCGCCGGAGTTCTTCGACAAGGCGGTGTTCAGTTCTCTGGTGCTGACGCTGCGTGATGAAGGGTATATCAGCGATAGCGGCGATGCCGAACCAGCAGAAACGATGAAGGTTTATCAGTTGCTGGCGGAGTTGATTACATCAGACGTGCGTTTGACGATTGAGAGTGCGACGCAGGGCGAAGGGTAATCAGAGAGAATTGCCGGATGCGGCGAAAACGCCTTATCCGGCCTACCATGACCTGCAAATTCAATAAATTGCGATTCACCGGGTAGGCCTGAGAAGCGCAGCGCATCAGGCAACCCAGAAGAAAGCCGGATGATCATCCGGCTTTTTTACATCATCAGAAATGCCAGTAACTCATTGCCAGTCCTAAAAACAGTACCAGACCAACATAGTTATTATTCATAAATGCTTTAAAGCAGGCTTCACGCTCGCGGTTGGCAATCAGTTTTTGTTGATAAACAAACAGCGCGCCAGCCACCACAATTGACCAGTAATATCCCCAGCCTAAGCCATTTAACTCACCGATGATCGCCATCAGTGCCAGTACGCCAATCTGCAAAATACCAATAATCAATTTATCGTATTGGCCGAACAGGATTGCCGTGGATTTAATGCCAATCTTCACATCATCATCGCGGTCAACCATCGCATACTGCGTGTCGTAAGCCACCGCCCAGAGAATATTGGCGAGGAACATTAACCAGCAACTCAATGGCACCGACTCACTCACAGCGGCAAAAGCCATTGGAATCGACCAGCCAAACGCCGCGCCCAGCACCACTTGCGGGAGATGGGTATACCGCTTCATAAACGGGTACACCCACGCCAATGCCAGAGCGGCAATCGACAACAGAATGGTCATCGTATTCAGCGTCAGAACCAGTAAAAACGAAATCAGTACCAGCACTACAAACAGCGCGCGCGCCTCTTTCTCTGTTACCGCGCCGCTGGGAAGTGGTCGGTTCGCCGTGCGCTTAACATGACCATCAAACTTGCGATCAGCATAATCATTCACCACGCAACCAGCAGCGCGCATCAGCCAGACACCCGCGACAAACACCGCCAGGATCCAGAGCTGAGGAACGCCCGGTGTCGCCACCCACAACGCCCATAATGTTGGCCAGAGCAGCAATAACGCGCCAATTGGCTTATCCGTACGCATTAAGCGATGAAACGCCAGCAGCTTATTCTGCGTCAGACTCCACTCCATATTTTTTTCCTCTTAGTACAACGGTGACGCCGGTAAAAACAGTTCTGTTAGCAACAGCGGTTTACCGCTTAATCGCAGGCGGGAACGTCGCCCCCACAGTCCGGCATCACGGCCTATCTCGATAAAATCCCGGGTTAGTGTCGATGATGTGAACAGATAGCGTCCTAACGGCGTTTTACCCAATTTTTGTAACGCTAGTTCCGGCCCGCTTAATGTTGATACAGGAACGACGGTACGACCGGCAAGCCACGGTTCACCATCGGCACATAACAAAATTTCACGTAACCAGTAACGAGACTCTTTCGGCAGTAGCGGCAGTTCTTCGGGGATTTCATTCTGCTCGACAAACCCCTCGCGGATCATCGTCACACTCACCGTTTTTCCCTGCTGTTCAAAACGTTTTGTCATGGAATCCTCCAGCAACAGCCAGTCGAACAGTTGCGGATCCAGGGCAGGGATCTCTTTAAAATAGCGCAGCGCACGCAGTTGCGTTAACGCGGGGTGTGACATGCCGAACTCTCCGTTACATAACGTAAAGGCATTGTATCGCAGAAAAGTGTTTACGGGAGATGTAAAGCAAATTAAGTGATCTAATGCGCAACAAAAACGCAACAATCGCATGAAGTGGTAAAACGCTGTTGAACCTTACGCTTTGCCGATGCCCGTGCTGGCGAGGGCAACCATAGGGGCATCACCGCCCATGATGCTAGGAACGGTGATGTTTTCCTTTACTTAAATACCTTTATTCTTTATACGAGTAGCTCGCCAACTCGCAGTAAAAATTGGGAAAAGCGCATATTTACCATGAGATTTGGAGCTGAAAAGTGTTTCCTGAGTAAGATTAATAGGCAACATCTTATGTCTGGATTTATAGATACACGTGGAATTCCAATTGGTATCTTTTGTAGGATTCAACATATCATGTAAGCGCTGGGAGCTTACCACCATAACAGGCCCATCATCGACAGAGGAGAACAGGATAAATATATTATCGTTTCGTGTTAATTTATTAGTGTTAAAGGTTCTTAACTTTTCTTCAGTTTCTATAAATATAGGTGAAACATCATCACTACGAATCCACTCTTTATAAAGATACCAGGCATTTGCTTTGATCATATCATCCGTTGATCGTAAGGCCTGATCGATAAGTTGGATAAAAAAATTGTTATTTTTATCAACCAGCCCTTTATTCATATTAAATCTGTTAATAAAATGGATCATCTGTTGGGTATCGAAATTCACCTTACTGAATCGATGTTGACGCATAAAATTATCGAACTTGTCATCTTCCCCAGAATGTATATAACTACGTATAATTGGATCTTTTATATAAGGACAATGGCTAAATGTTTTCTTCATATTCTCAATAAAGTTTTTATTAACAATATTGAGAATTTTTAATTGCATCACCAGTTTTACTGCCAGAACGGATTTCAATATCATTGCATTATCTGGCAATGTATCAATCATTTTTATAATGTTATTGATATAACCATCGAGATCTTCATTCCCAAATATATCTGAATAATCAATAGTTAATTCCAATTGTTCTGTAATGCAATCTTAAAAATTCCCTGTCGACATTCGCACATGATCAAACATAACAGCTGTCAAATTCGATTTAATAAATGATATTTCTTTGGCAGACAGAAACTCTGCTCTGGTGAAGTGCGAAGCGTAAAGATAACAATTATCGAAGTTTGAATTTCTAATCTGACATTCGCGAAAATTACTATGACCAAGTTGACTCTGCGAGAAGTCAACTGTATCAAGAATATTTTGGCTAAAATCAACACATTCGCCACTCGTTTTGAGAAAAATCACATTGTGTAAACGTCGACATTTAAATATGACATTATGAACTGTTGCCTTAGTAAAATTGCAATTCTCAATTTCTTTACATTCGAAAGTTACATGTTGTAGATTTGATGATAAAAAAGACACCTTAGAAATAACGTCACCTTTAAAATGACAATTTGTTAAATCAAAATCAGACAGGTCGATATACCCCTGCGCATCTTTATCCATCAGAAAATTACAAGCGCATTCTATTTTTTCATTTCTGTAGAATTTTACACTTATAGTATCATTACTAATTGAGACTTCACGTAACATATTTATTGCATGATTTTTTTCGTTCCGTTGTTTTATATTTAAAAATATATCACTGATATAAATAAAGTTATCTCTGTTTAAACCTGTCACCCCATTGAAATTACGTAGTAAATCAAGATCTACTATATTATTTCCTTGCACCACATCATGTTTCATCAAAGAGTTATTGCCGCCAGAATTTGTGATATGACCTATCATAAAACCTCTGTAATACAGAAATAAAATAACCTGGAAAAGTAGCCTGAGCGTCCAGACACTACCGGCGAAAGGAAAAGAATCTCTGATAATGCATTGAAATAATGGACATTCTTAGTGAAGAAGAAGTGAAGTACTATAAAAAATCGCTCATATCCCAGGAAGGAAGCATAAAAAAAGGTGCGCCAGGAGACGCACCAGTTGTTGCAAAATCAGCACTGTGGGGCGTAATTACCCCTTGCCTTTTACACTGCTGATAAAGGTGGAACGGGCAGATGTCGATCCCAGGCGTTCAGCTTCATCAAGCAGTTTTAACGCCTTATCAACATCACCTTTCGCGACAGCGTTTTTGATCGCGGTATTAAAATAACTTTCCGTGTCGTTGAGCATCGGCTCGCTTTTCTTCACCGGCACCGGAGCAGGTGCAGCCACAGCTGGTGCCGCCGTGTTGCCTACCGTAACCGGAGCTGGAGCGGAAGAACCAAATAGTGGTCCTACCAACACGCTGGAGCTGGAGTTCGTTTTGACTTTCAGTTTCAGTAAGCCATCGCTGGTATGACGAGCAACCGGATCGGGAATATCCGGGATCGAGTTACCGACGCCTTTGGCATAGGCTTTAGCCGGGTCGAGCAGTTGGGTCGTCTGCTGGAGATCTTTTTCCATGGTAAAGACCAGAACATAAAGTTTTTGCTGCCCCAACGCCGGTGTCAGGCGCATAACGCCTTCCAGCCGATCTGCACTCATCACGCCCAGTTCCTGGTAGGTGAAATAACTGCTGGGGAAGAAGGCTGATGGGGTCATGTTCTGATCAATAATCAGCACGTTCGGCGCAAAAACGCTGGTTTGTTTGTTCACTTCGCTGGTCAGCGTCAGGGTCAGTTCGCCAATGTTTGCCGGGACGCTGTACGCAGCAACCGGACCACTGATGCCGGGAACGCTCAGTTGTTGGCCGCCGGTCGCCAGTTGGGTGGTCTGGGTTTTAGATTGATCGACCGGTGTCCAGGTGAGTTGTTGCAGCGCGGCAGATGGAATGGCTGGCGCGTCGCTGGTGTTTTGCGGTACGTAGTTAACATCGGCAAGGCTAATTCCAGGCGCGCTTGCCAGTAACCCTGCTGATAAACAGAGGGCGATGAGACTTTTATTCATTTTCATTGTTTTCACCTCAAAATCTGGAGCTCAGCGGTAGCCAGGCAATAGCGCGCTAAACCCGATAATCAGAGGGGCTTTCGCCCCTTTCAGATAATGACAACCTGTTTTTATGCCGGATGCGGCGTAAACGCCTTATCCGGCCCAGGTTTTGCTATTACCACCAGATTTCCATCTGGGCACCGAAGGTCCACTCGTCGCTGTCGCCACGACCGAAGCTGCCGCCGTTGAAATCAGCAGGAACGGCTTTGCCGTAGTTCGGGTTAACCTTGCTATCGCCGTTGTAGTCGTAACCCCATTTCTCATCCCACTTGGCGTAGGTTGCGAAGACACGAATAGCCGGGCGTGACCAGATGCTGTCGCCAGCCTGCCATTGTTGTGCGAGGGTAATTTTGTACTGATTGTTCTTGTCGCCGGTGCGCTGGGATTCGACGTTGTCGTAGCCGATTTCCATCACGGTGCTCATGATTGGCGTCCACTTGTACATCGGGCGAATACCAACGGTCCACCACTTGGTGCCGTTGTCGTTATCCCAGTTGATATCCTGGTACATACCCACGTACATCATGTCCCAGTTGTCGCCCATGGAGATCGCACCGTGGTCGAGGATACGCAGCATGTGACCGTTGTTGTTGATATTGTAGGCAAATTTTTCGTTATCAAACGCGACGCCAGAACCCTGCGACAGACCTTTACCCTGCGAGGTCATCGAGTCAGTAGCGTACTGAACAACAAACTTGTTAAAGCCCTTCAGGACACTCTGAGTATGTTCAGCAGTGAATAACCAGCCGTCTTTCGATGCGCCATCAACCAGACGATAGTTATCACGCAGGTTGGCACGACCGTAGTCGACACCCAGTTCTAATGTGCCGCCCGGGTTGATTTCCATCTGCGCTAAACGCACATCGAAAACGTCGTTCGCGGTTTCGTTGGTATAGTCATAAATATTGTTGCTGGCAAAAGAGGAAGAACCACCAGCTTCAGAGGAGCGGGTTGCTGCCAGAGAGAGTTTACCGAAGCCAACATCGATGTTTTCCAGACCGGCACCAGGACCAGAAATATCCCAGTAGTAGAAGTCGATCATATGAACGTCATGACGTTGGTAGAAGCGCTTACCTGCCCAGATGGTGGAACCTGGCAGCCATTCGATCAGGTTTTTTCCCTGCACGTTTGCTTCACGGAAGGCCGGATCGGTAGCTTCCCAGTCATTCTGTTGCGCGACGGAATAGGCCACGTTAGTGTCGAAATAGAAGCTCTTATCGCCCTCTTTCCACACTTCCTGACCCAATTTTAATTCAGCATAAGTTTCACATTCGTTGCCAAGACGGTATTTACTTTGAGCACCGGTAGTCTGGAAACACTGTTGTTCACCGCCGCTACCTGTCCAGCCAATACCGGAACGTGCATAGCCGTGGAAATCAACAGCCATTGCCTGAGCAGACATTACGCCCGCTGCGACGGCAACCGCCAGAGGAAGTTTGCGCAGAGTAATCATCATTCTATCTCCTGAGTCATTGCTTTTCTTTTTTCACATCACCTGTGACAGGCTTTGTGTGTTTTGTGGGGTGCTTAAACACCCGGCTCCTTATGCAGTCGACGACATGCAGTGCCATCCTCACGGAACAGATGGCAACGCTCTGGCGGCAGGCCGATAGCGAATGTGGCACCTTCTTCTACCAACACCACGTCGTTCTGGCGGTACACCAGGTTTTGACGAATGGAAGGGATCTGGATATAGATTTGGGTTTCGTTGCCGAGTTGCTCGACGACCTGAACTTCACCCTCAAGGATGACGTCAGCGATATCACTCGGCAGTAGATGTTCCGGGCGAATACCCAGCGACATATTGGCTCCAACCTGGACATCACGGCTTTCAACAGGCAGCCAGACTTGTTGACGATTTGGCATCGGCAGCTCCACCTGCACTTGATCGATTGCGGTGGCGGTCACTTTTACCGGCAGGAAGTTCATCTTTGGCGAACCGATAAATCCGGCGACAAAACGGTCTGCCGGATAGTGGTACAGTTCCAGCGGTTTCCCAACCTGTGCCACGCGACCGGCGTCCAGCACCACGATTTTGTCGGCCAGCGTCATCGCTTCGACCTGATCGTGGGTGACGTAAATCATTGTGCGGCCCAGGCGTTTATGCAGACGGGAGATTTCGATACGCATTTGCACACGCAGTGCAGCATCGAGGTTGGAGAGCGGTTCATCGAGCAAAAATACGCTTGGCTCGGCCACCAGCGTACGGCCAATCGCCACGCGCTGACGCTGACCACCGGAGAGCGCTTTCGGTTTGCGATCCAGCAAATGCGCCAGTTGCAGCACTTCCGCCACCTGGTTGACGCGTTGGTTAATCACCTCTTTTTTTGCGCCAGCCAGTTTCAGGCCAAATGACATGTTTTCTGCTACTGACAGGTGGGGATAGAGCGCGTAAGACTGAAACACCATACCAACGCCGCGTTCTGCTGGCGGAGTGTCATTCATCCGTTTCTCACCGATGAACAGGTCGCCGCTGGTGATCGTCTCAAGCCCGGCAATCATGCGCAGTAAAGTCGATTTACCGCAGCCAGACGGTCCGACAAACACCACGAATTCACCTTCATGGATATCGAGATTGATATCTTTCGATACCACGACCTCGCCCCAGGCTTTCGTTACATTTTGCAGCTGTACGCTCGCCATGCCCTTCTCCCTTTGTAACAACCTGTCATCGACAGCAACATTCATGATGGGCTGACTATGCGTCATCAGGAGATGGCTTAAATCCTCCACCCCCTGGCTTTTTTATGGGGGAGGAGGCGGGAGGATGAGAACGCGGCTTCTGTGAACTAAACCGAGGTCATGTAAGGAATTTCGTGATGTTGCTTGCAAAAATCGTGGCGATTTTATGTGCGCATCCCCACATTACCGCCAATTCTGTAACAGAGATCACACAAAGCAACGGTGGGGCGTAGGGGCAAGGAGGATGGAAAGAGGTTGCCGTATAAAGAAACTAGAGTCCGTTTAGGTGTTTTCACGAGCACTTCACCAACAAGGACCATAGATTATGAAAATAAAAACAGGTGCACGCATCCTCGCATTATCCGCATTAACGACGATGATGTTTTCCGCCTCGGCTCTCGCCAAAATCGAAGAAGGTAAACTGGTAATCTGGATTAACGGCGATAAAGGCTATAACGGTCTCGCTGAAGTCGGTAAGAAATTCGAGAAAGATACCGGAATTAAAGTCACCGTTGAGCATCCGGATAAACTGGAAGAGAAATTCCCTCAGGTTGCGGCAACTGGCGATGGCCCTGACATTATCTTCTGGGCGCACGACCGCTTTGGTGGCTACGCTCAATCTGGCCTGTTGGCTGAAATCACCCCGGACAAAGCGTTCCAGGACAAGCTGTATCCGTTTACATGGGATGCCGTACGTTACAACGGCAAGCTGATTGCTTACCCAATCGCTGTTGAAGCGTTATCGCTGATTTATAACAAAGACCTGCTGCCGAACCCGCCAAAAACCTGGGAAGAGATCCCGGCGCTGGATAAAGAACTGAAAGCGAAAGGTAAGAGCGCGCTGATGTTCAACCTGCAAGAACCGTACTTCACCTGGCCGCTGATTGCTGCTGACGGGGGTTATGCGTTCAAGTATGAAAACGGCAAGTACGACATTAAAGACGTGGGCGTGGATAACGCTGGCGCGAAAGCGGGTCTGACCTTCCTGGTTGACCTGATTAAAAACAAACACATGAATGCAGACACCGATTACTCCATCGCAGAAGCTGCCTTTAATAAAGGCGAAACAGCGATGACCATCAACGGCCCGTGGGCATGGTCCAACATCGACACCAGCAAAGTGAATTATGGTGTAACGGTACTGCCGACCTTCAAGGGTCAACCATCTAAACCGTTCGTTGGCGTGCTGAGCACCGGTATTAACGCCGCCAGTCCGAACAAAGAGCTGGCGAAAGAGTTCCTCGAAAACTATCTGCTGACTGATGAAGGTCTGGAAGCGGTTAATAAAGACAAACCGCTGGGTGCCGTAGCGCTGAAGTCTTACGAGGAAGAGTTGGCGAAAGATCCACGTATTGCCGCCACCATGGAAAACGCCCAGAAAGGTGAAATCATGCCGAACATCCCGCAGATGTCCGCTTTCTGGTATGCCGTACGTACTGCGGTGATCAACGCCGCCAGCGGTCGTCAGACTGTCGATGAAGCCCTGAAAGACGCGCAGACTCGTATCACCAAGTAATGCTGTGAAATGCCGGATGCGGCGTGAACGCCTTGTCCGGCCTACAAAACTGAAACGCATGTAGGCCTGATAAGACGCATCAGTGTCGCATCAGGCAGTTGTTGTCGGATAAGGCGTGAAAGCCTTATCCGTCCTGGAATGAGGAAGAACCCCATGGATGTCATTAAAAAGAAACATTGGTGGCAAAGCGACGCGCTGAAATGGTCAGTGCCAGGTCTGCTCGGCCTGCTGGTGGGTTACCTTGTTGTTTTAATGTACGCACAAGGGGAATACCTGTTCGCCATTACCACGCTGATATTGAGTTCAGCGGGGCTGTATATTTTCGCCAATCGTAAAGCCTACGCCTGGCGCTATGTTTACCCGGGAATGGCTGGAATGGGATTATTCGTCCTCTTCCCTCTGGTCTGCACCATCGCCATTGCCTTCACCAACTACAGCAGCACTAACCAGCTGACTTTTGAACGTGCGCAGGAAGTGTTGTTAGATCGCTCCTGGCAAGCAGGCAAAACCTATAACTTTGGTCTTTACCCGGCGGGCGATGAGTGGCAACTGGCGCTCAGCGACGGCGAAACCGGCAAAAATTACCTCTCCGACGCGTTTAAATTTGGCGGCGAGCAAAAACTGCAACTGAAAGAAACGACCGCCCAGCCCGAAGGCGAACGCGCGAATCTGCGCGTGATTACCCAGAATCGTCAGGCGCTGAGTGACATTACCACCATTCTGCCGGATGGCAACAAAGTGATGATGAGCTCCCTGCGCCAGTTTTCTGGCACGCAGCCGCTCTACACACTCGACGGTGACGGCACGTTGACGAATAATCAGAGTGGCGTGAAATATCGTCCGAATAACCAAATTGGCTTTTACCAGTCCATTACCGCCGACGGCAACTGGGGGGATGAAAAGCTAAGCCCCGGTTACACCGTGACCACCGGCTGGAAAAACTTTACCCGCGTCTTTACCGACGAAGGCATTCAGAAACCGTTCCTCGCCATTTTCGTCTGGACCGTGGTGTTCTCGCTGATCACTGTCTTTTTAACGGTGGCGGTCGGCATGGTTCTGGCATGTCTGGTGCAGTGGGAAGCGTTGCGCGGCAAAGCGGTCTATCGCGTCCTGCTGATTCTGCCCTACGCGGTGCCATCGTTCATTTCAATCTTGATTTTCAAAGGATTGTTTAACCAGAGCTTCGGTGAAATCAACATGATGTTGAGCGCGCTGTTTGGCGTGAAGCCCGCCTGGTTCAGCGATCCGACCACCGCTCGCACGATGCTGATTATCGTCAATACCTGGCTGGGTTATCCGTACATGATGATCCTCTGCATGGGCTTGCTGAAAGCGATTCCGGACGATTTGTATGAAGCCTCAGCAATGGATGGCGCAGGTCCGTTCCAGAACTTCTTTAAGATTACGCTGCCGCTGCTGATTAAACCGCTGACGCCGCTGATGATCGCCAGCTTCGCCTTTAACTTTAACAACTTCGTGCTGATTCAGCTGTTAACCAACGGCGGCCCGGATCGTCTTGGCACGACCACGCCAGCCGGTTATACCGACCTGCTTGTTAACTACACCTACCGTATCGCTTTTGAAGGCGGCGGGGGTCAGGACTTCGGTCTGGCGGCAGCAATTGCCACGCTGATCTTCCTGCTGGTGGGTGCGCTGGCGATAGTGAACCTGAAAGCCACGCGAATGAAGTTTGATTAAGGGAGATAACAAAAATGGCAATGGTCCAACCGAAATCGCAAAAAGCACGTTTGTTTATTACTCACCTGCTACTGCTACTTTTTATCGCGGCGATTATGTTCCCGCTGCTGATGGTCGTCGCTATCTCGCTGCGTCAGGGAAACTTCGCGACCGGTAGCCTGATCCCGGAGCAAATCTCCTGGGATCACTGGAAACTGGCGTTAGGTTTTAGCGTTGAACAGGCTGATGGTCGCATTACGCCACCGCCATTCCCGGTACTGCTGTGGCTGTGGAACTCGGTAAAGGTCGCTGGGATTTCCGCGATTGGCATTGTGGCGCTCTCCACCACCTGCGCCTACGCTTTCGCCCGTATGCGCTTTCCAGGCAAAGCGACGCTGCTGAAAGGAATGCTGATTTTCCAGATGTTCCCGGCAGTACTTTCACTGGTCGCGTTGTATGCGTTGTTTGATCGTCTGGGTGAGTACATTCCATTCATTGGCCTGAATACTCACGGCGGCGTAATTTTCGCGTATCTGGGTGGGATTGCGCTGCATGTCTGGACCATCAAAGGCTATTTCGAAACCATCGACAGTTCGCTGGAAGAAGCGGCTGCGCTGGATGGTGCGACACCCTGGCAGGCCTTCCGCCTTGTCCTGTTGCCGCTGTCAGTACCGATTCTGGCGGTGGTATTCATCCTGTCGTTTATCGCTGCCATTACTGAAGTTCCGGTCGCGTCGCTGTTACTGCGTGACGTAAACAGCTACACCCTGGCCGTGGGGATGCAGCAATACCTCAACCCGCAAAACTACCTGTGGGGTGACTTTGCCGCCGCTGCCGTGATGTCTGCATTACCGATCACCATCGTCTTCTTGCTGGCTCAACGCTGGCTGGTCAACGGCCTGACGGCAGGTGGTGTGAAAGGTTAAAGATGTTGTTCTGCCAATGTTATGCCGCTGCACCCTCAACTTACGTTATCCCAACTTGTGACTATTATTCGGCGCTCCACGGAGCGCCTTTTTTCTTTCGTCTGCAATCTGAATCGTTCGCCGGTTAATATTCCCATCATAGAACTTATTATTTTTACGTTATTTGTTTTCCCACTTACGATAATTCTCTTTCGTGCTCTGAGTCACGGCAATAGTATTGTTTTCATCAATTTTTGATAATTATCACAATTAAGATCACAGAAAAGACATTACGTAAACG
>NZ_JBQZXE010000034.1:0-32726 GCF_053555855.1 Shigella sp. SIG3 | reverse complement strand
AAACGGTAGATAAAAAAGTTTATCTGATGCGTTCAATAAATTACCGCCAGGATAATAAAAATAGATTTCGAACAATGCATTATTTGGCACTGCTGATGTCTTTGCAATATACTCCGTATCGACAGAATCAATAATATTATAATTACCTTCTCTATTATAAATAATCAGTTTTTCACGAGCGAGTTGATTCTTGGCAATGATCTCATGACCTTGTTTCAAAAATAGAACTTCATCATTAGCGCTGATTTGATCAAGATACTCGTTCAGATACCGCCAGTTTAAATCGACATGAATTTTATCTACCGCTAACAAATCGTGATCTTTGCCGTTGATACGTAGCGTAAAAGAGATACATTTTTTACCCGGACGATCAAAGCAATTGTATGCCGGATTCCAGCTGTTGTTAGAGTCATCTGAAGCCACCGACCACGGTCGTTTCGATGGGTTAAAATCGGCAAAAATAACCCGCCCTGACTCGTCGACAAGCGGTCCATTTACTTGTTCCTGATGATAAACAACGATTTTATCATTCGCCCTCCGCGAAAAGAGATAATATTTATTATCATCAAGTACCAGTCCCACCGAGTCTAAAAATGGCATCATTTCCATTTTCAGAATCACGGCGCGTTGAATCTCCTCTGTATTTTTTAATAAATACAGTGAGTCCTTTAATGTCAGGGCCGAACGTTCAATATCTTTAAAGAAATAGCCAACGTTTTTCTGAATAAGTTCAAAGCGGCTATCGGCACGTTTTACCGCGCGTTCCGATACCAGTTGATAGTTAATCATGAAAAAAAGACCAATAAATGACAGTGCTGCCAATAAAAATAAAATTATCAGCCTTATCTTTATCTTTTCGTATAAACTCAGCATGTTAATACATTTAACAAAATAACTATCTGAACGCTGTGCCGCTGCAAAAATAGTCCCTTGCTGCGGCTTTTTAACCAAATTACCCGATTCTACAAAATCAGCAGAAAGTTACAACACTTGCTTAGGGCAATAATTTCCTGTGAGGTGATTACCCTTTCAAGCAATATTCAAACGTAACTATCCTTTAATTTTCGGATCCAGCGCATCGCGTAAACCATCGCCCAACAAATTGAACGCCAGTACGGTCAGAAAAATAGCCAGGGCCGGAAAAACAGCGACATGCGGCGCGATAACCATATCCGCTCGTGCCTCATTGAGCATTGCTCCCCACTCTGGTGTCGGCGGCTGCGCACCTAGGCCGAGAAATGACAGGCTGGCGGCAGAGATAATCGAGGTGCCAATGCGCATGGTGAAAAACACCACGATAGAAGAGACGGTCCCAGGCAGGATATGACGCAATAAAATGGTCATATCGCTGGCACCAATACTGCGTGCTGACTCAATAAAGGTTTGCTGTTTCAACACCAGCGTGTTGCCGCGCACCAGGCGGGCAAACGCGGGGATGGAAAAAATGGCGACTGCGATAATCACGTTAGCAATGCCGCTTCCCAACACCGCAACAACAGCGATCGCCAGTAAAATACCCGGGAAGGCAAACAGCACATCGCAAATGCGCATGATCAGCCGATCCCACCAGCCTTCATAATATCCAGCCAACAAGCCCAGCAACGTCCCTATCGCCACACCGATAAACACGGCAAACACGCCCGCCGCCAGCGAGATTTGCGCACCAACCAGGACACGGCTGAAAATGTCGCGCCCCAGTGAATCGACGCCAAACCAGTGCTGCAAAGAAGGTCCGTTATTCAGATTGTCATAATCAAAATAATTTTCGGCGTCATAGGGAGCGATCCAGCGTGCAAAAATGGCCACCACAATCAATAAAATAACGAATAATGCGGCGGTCATCGCCATATGCTGACGGCGAAATCGTCGCCAGAATTCATGCCACGGTGTACGTACCTGGTCAGGTTTGACCAGTGGCATGGCGTTTAACACCGCCTGACGTCGCCAGTTAAATAGTCGCATCCTTACTTGTACCTGATAGCCGGGTTAATGGCGGCGTAAAGCACATCCACCACTAAGTTGATAAGAATAAATTCCAGCGAGAAAAGCAGAATTTCCGCCTGAATCACCGGGTAATCGCGCATTTCTACAGAGTCAACGAGTAAGCGTCCAAGTCCGGGCCAGTTGAAAACTTTCTCCACCACGATAGAACCTCCGAGCAAAAAGCCAAACTGTAAGCCCATCATGGTCACTACCGGGATCATCGCGTTGCGTAGCCCGTGTTTGAGGACAACCCAGGTTTCGCTCACCCCTTTCGCCCTCGCGGTACGCATATAATCTTCGCTTAAAACGTCGACAAATGACGCACGGGTAAAGCGCGCCATCACGGCGGCCACTGCCGCGCCGAGCGTCAGGGAGGGTAAAATGTAGTGCTGCCAACTGTCTGCTCCCACAGTAGGCAGCCAGCCCAGTTCAACGGAGAATACCTGAATTAAAAACATCCCCAGCGCAAATGCCGGAAACGAGATCCCCGACACCGCAATGGTCATACTCAATCGATCCGGCCAACGATTACGCCAGACGGCGGCGATAATTCCCGCCGCCATACCAAATATCACCGCCCAGACCATACTGGTTATGGTCAGCCACAGCGTTGGCATAAAGCGGCTGGCAATCTCATCGGCAACCGGACGACGCGACACCATCGACAGGCCAAAATCCCCCTGCACAGCATTGCTGATATAGTGCCAGAACTGGTGATACAGCGGCTGATCCAACCCCAGCTGCTGACGCACCAGTTCTATAACCTGCGCATCAGCTTCGGGCCCGGCAATCAATCGCGCCGGATCGCCGGGCAGCATGTGGACAAATAAAAACACCAGCACCGAGACGATAAACAGCGTCGGAATCAACCCCAGTAATCGTTTGATAACGTAATTAAGCATTCCACTCCCTGCGTTGCTTATTGCAAATCCGCGTCTTCAAAGCTGAAGCCGCTGTCTGGCATGATCCAAAAACCGGTCAGGTTTTTACTGTGTGCCGACACCAGTTTTTCTACCACCAGCGGGATCCACGGCGATTCTTGCCAGATGATATCCTGCGCCGCCTTATATAAGCGGGTCTTTTCCGCCGGATCATTCGTTTTCAGTGCCTGAGCCAGGAAGTCATCCACCTGTTTATTGCTGTAAAACGCGGTATTAAACAGCGTCGGTGGCCAGTTTTGCGAGGCAAACAGCGGCGATAGTGCCCAGTCGGCTTCGCCGGTTGAAGCCGACCAGCCAGTGTAGAACATCCGCACGCCGCTCTCTTTTTGCCCTTTACCTTCAACTTCTGCCGCCCGCTGTCCGGCATCCATCGCGGTCACCTGGGCTTTAATCCCGACCTGCGCTAACTGCTGCTGGGTAAATTGCAGCACTTTCTGCGCGGTGCTGTGGTTATGTGACGACCACAGCGTGGTACTGAAACCGTTGGGATATCCCGCCTCTTTCAGTAATTCGCGCGCTTTCACTGGATCGTAAGGCCACGGTTTATAACTTTGCGCGTAGGCGATACTTGGCGGTACCACACCAGTAGCTGGCGTTGCATAGCCCGCAAAGGCAACTTTCACCAGCGCCGGACGGTTAATGGCGTAATTCAGCGCCTCACGGACCTTCGGGTTATCGAACGGCTTTTGCGTCACGTTCATACTGATATAACGCTGCATAATTGACGGACTGGCCATCAACTCGATATTTTTGTTTTTCTCCAGCAGTGTGGCCTGCTCGTAGGGAATGGGGAAAGCAAACTGCGCTTCACCGGTTTGCAGCATTGCCGCGCGGGTGTTGTTATCCGCCACCGGACGCCAGGTTATGCTGTCCAGTTTGGGCAATCCTGGCTGCCAGTAACCCGCGAATTTTTTCACCTTCACAAAATCGGTCTGATTCCAGGTATCCAGTTCATACGGTCCGGTTCCCACCGGATGAAAACCAATCTCCTTGCCATATTTTTCCAGCGCTGTCGGTGAAATCATCGCGGTCGCCGGATGGGCAAGAATATTAATAAACGCTGAGAACGGCTGTTTGAGGGTAATCTTTACCGTTGTCGGATCGATCGCCTCCGTTTTGGCAATATTCTTATACAGGTTATAGCGTTTAAGATGATTCGCCGGATCGCTGGCCCGGTCCAGATTCGCTTTTACCGCCACTGCGTTGAAATCGGTGCCATCCTGGAATTTAATTCCTTCCCGCAATTTCACGGTGTAAGTAATGCCGTCATCGGAAACGGTATAACTCTCCGCCAGCACGTTTTTCAGTTTCATCTCTTTATCCAGACCGAACAGCCCCTGGTAAAACGATTTCGCTACGGCCTGAGATAACGTGTCATTCGCGTCATACGGATCGAGCGTGGTGAAATTCGATCCTACCGCCACCACCACATCTTTGGCAGCGAATGCACAAGATGCCATCAACGCTGTCGCAATGCCCAGCGCCACTAACCCACTACGGTGTACAGCTCTTGCCATTTTATTCTCCGCCTGAATGTTATCTACGCATGAATGCGTATTCTGATTGTGGTTGTGCGACGTAATGCCCCGGCCCGACGCATTGCAACGAGACGGCTGCCACCTCTTCGCCACGCAGATGAATATTGCTGGGAAGATCGTCCGACAGCAGTACACGCTGCGGTCGTTGTCGGGACGGTTCAGCGACCGGAACTGCCGCCAGTAATTTACGCGTATAAGGATGCTGCGGGTTTTCGAAGACCGCGCACCGTGAACCAATTTCAACAATTTGCCCGAGATACATCACCGCCACACGATGACTAATCCGCTCTACCACAGCCATATCGTGGGAGATAAACAGATACGCAATGCCGAAATCACGCTGGAGATCGAGCAACAAGTTGATAATCTGCCCGCGAATAGAAACATCCAGCGCCGAAACGGCTTCGTCGGCAATGATCACTTTTGGATTCAATGCCAACGCGCGAGCAATGCAGATGCGCTGGCGCTGACCGCCGGAAAACTCATGCGGGTAACGCCAGGCATGTTCAGGTAACAGGCCCACGCGCTCCAGCAACCACGCAACGCGTGCAGCCGCGTCTTTACCTGGCAATAAACCGTGTACACGCAGCGGTTCGATAATCGAATCACCGATGGTCTGACGTGGGTCCAGCGAAGCGTAAGGGTCCTGAAAAATAAACTGAATATCCCGGCGCAATGCCTGAAGTTTGCCAGGTGACAAGGTATCGATTCGCTGACCGTTAAAGATAATTTCGCCGCCCTGCGATTCGACCAGGCGCAGCAACGCCCGCCCGGTAGTGGATTTACCGCTGCCAGACTCGCCCACCAGCGATAGCGTTTCGCCAGGCCAGAGATCAAAACTGACTTTCTCAACGGCATGCACTTCCCGCGTTACGCGATTCAACAAACCGCTGCGCAAAGGGAAACGGGTGACAAGATTACGCACCCGTAAAACAGGTTCGCCATCCACCACCGTTTTCTGCTCGATGGGGGGTTCCTGTTTCGCTGGATGTTCAAGCGATATCAATGGGAAACGTCGGGGATAATCTAACCCTTTCATCGCACCAAGTTGCGGAACAGCAGCTAACAGCGCACGGGTGTAAGGATGTTGCGGTGCATGAAAAATCTGTTCGACGGTACCCGTTTCCACCGCCTCGCCCTGATACATCACCAGTACCCGATCGGCAATCTCTGCCACCACGCCCATATCGTGAGTGATAAAGATAACGCCCATCGACATCTCTTTTTGCAATACTTTGATTAATTGCAGGATCTGCGCCTGAATAGTGACATCCAGCGCGGTGGTTGGCTCATCGGCAATCAGCACCGCCGGGCGGCATGACAGCGCCATCGCAATCATCACTCGCTGGCGCATCCCGCCAGAGAGTTGATGCGAATAACGTGAAAGAATGGTTTGTGCCTCCGGAATGCGTACCTGATCCAGCATCCGCTTCGCCTCGACCATCGCTTCTTCACGACTGGCGTTCTGATGCAGACGAATTGATTCGGCAATCTGTTCACCCACAGTAAATACTGGGTTCAGCGATGTCATCGGCTCCTGAAATATCATCGCCATATCCGCACCGCGCACATGGCGCATTTGTGCAGCGCTCTGCTCGCTAAGTTCAATCACATCACGACTGCGCCGCCGCAACAGCATTTTATCGCACTGTACTAAACCGCCCGCCTGTTCCAACAGACGCATCAATGCCAGCGCAGTCACTGACTTACCGGAGCCGGATTCGCCTACAATTGCCAGCGTCTCACCGCGTTGCAGACTAAAAGAGAGATTGCGGACCGCAGCTATTTTCTGCTGGTCCTGCATAAAGGCAATATTAAGATTTTCAACCGCCAGCACATTACCGGCATCAAGTTCATCACTGTGTGGCAACGGTGTCCCCTTTTTCACGGTAGATACCGGTGGTTGGCGTATCGCCTGCGTAGCCCCAGGCGCGATACATTCCTTCGGTGTTAAACGGTAGCGCGACATTCCCTTCATGGTCGATAGCGATTAAGCCACCGCTACCGCCAAGCGCAGGGAGTTTTTCCATTACTACCCGCTCGCAGGCTTCCGCGAGACTTAATCCGCCGTAATCCATTAACGCGGCGATGTCATATGCCGCCAGCGCGCGGATGAAGACTTCGCCTGTGCCGGTACAAGAAACCGCCACACTGGCGTTATTGGCGTAGCATCCGGCACCCACTAAGGGACTATCGCCAACTCGTCCGGGTAATTTATTGGTCATTCCGCCTGTGGACGTGGCTGCCGCCAGATTGCCGTCTAAATCCAACGCCACGGCCCCCACGGTGCCCATTTTCTGTTTTTCATCCAGTGGCGCACCGCTATGGTCGAGGACTGTTGCCCCTTCCTCGCGCGCTGCCAGTAGTTGTTCATAACGCAAAGGCGTGGAGAAAATCTCCGGTGAGACGCGCTCCATGCCATGAGCAAACGCAAAATTTTCTGCCCCTTCGCCAATCATCATCACATGCGGGCTTTGCTCCATCACCAGCCGGGCGGCAAGAACCGGATTACGCAGATGACTAACGCCCGCCACCGCACCGGCTTTCAGGGTGTTACCATCCATCACACAGGCGTCCAGTTCATGGGTTTCATCACGCGTAAAGACAGCGCCAATTCCGGCGTTAAACAGTGGACACTCTTCCAGCAGACGCACCGCTTCCGTCACCACATCCAGCGCACTTTCGCCGGCTTCCAGCATTTTCTGCCCGGTTTCAACAATGGCAGACAACGCCTCGATGTAGCGTAATTCCTGTTGCAGACTCATCTGCGCGCGGCTAATTGCACCTGCGCCACCATGAATTGCAATGACTGCTTTGCCCATAGTATTCGTCCATTAAGGGTGGCTCGCCACTTTTGCTATAAATATCAGAATTTTTATGAATTACTCATTCAATTTTTGAGTATAGAAAGATGGATATGGCATGTAAAGGCAGGAGCCAACGCTACGCCCGAGGTGGCATACAGTCTATGGCGTTTTTCTGACATAATAGGCAAATTCGATTTTGCCTCCGCAGGAGTGTTTTCATGGAATTTACCACCGGATTGATGTCGCTCGACACCGCGCTTAATGAGATGCTTTCTCGCGTTACCCCACTGACCACCCAGGAAACGCTGCCACTGGTTCAGTGTTTTGGTCGTATTCTGGCGAGCGATGTCGTTTCGCCACTGGATGTCCCGGGGTTTGATAACTCCGCTATGGACGGCTACGCGGTGCGTTTAGCCGATATTGCCTCCGGGCAACCGCTGCCCGTTGCCGGTAAATCCTTTGCCGGTCAGCCATACCATGGTGAATGGCCTGCGGGTACCTGCATTCGTATTATGACCGGTGCGCCGGTGCCGGAAGGCTGCGAAGCGGTGGTGATGCAGGAGCAGACTGAACAAACGGACAATGGCGTGCGTTTTACTGCTGAAGTGCGTAGCGGGCAAAATATTCGCCGTCGCGGTGAAGATATCTCTGCAGGTGCGGTTGTTTTCCCGGCGGGAACTCGCCTGACTACCGCAGAGCTGCCAGTAATTGCTTCACTGGGGATTGCCGAAGTTCCGGTGATTCGTAAAGTGCGTGTAGCGCTTTTTTCTACCGGTGATGAACTCCAGTTGCCCGGTCAGCCGCTGGGCGACGGCCAAATCTACGACACCAACCGTCTCGCCGTACACCTGATGTTAGAACAGCTGGGTTGCGAGGTAATCAACTTAGGGATTATCCGCGACGATCCACATGCCCTGCGCGCCGCATTTATTGAAGCCGACAGCCAGGCGGATGTAGTGATCAGTTCCGGCGGTGTTTCAGTGGGTGAAGCGGATTACACCAAAACGATTCTTGAAGAGCTGGGGGAGATCGCCTTCTGGAAGCTGGCGATTAAACCAGGTAAACCGTTCGCATTCGGTAAACTCAGCAATAGCTGGTTCTGCGGCCTGCCGGGCAACCCGATTTCAGCGACGCTGACCTTCTATCAACTGGTACAGCCTTTGCTGGCAAAACTAAGCGGCAACACCGCCAGCGGCCTGCCCGCGCGCCAGCGCGTACGCACAGCGTCCCGCCTGAAAAAAACGCCAGGACGTCTTGATTTCCAGCGCGGCGTGCTGCAACGCAACGCCGACGGTGAACTTGAAGTGACGACCACCGGACATCAGGGTTCACATATATTTAGCTCCTTTAGTCTCGGCAACTGCTTTATCGTGCTGGAACGCGATCGCGGCAATGTGGACGTGGGCGAATGGGTGGAAGTAGAACCGTTTAACGCGTTGTTCGGAGGCCTGTAATGGCGGAACTCAGCGATCAGGAGATGCTGCGCTACAACCGGCAAATCATTCTGCGCGGTTTTGATTTTGACGGTCAGGAGGCGCTAAAAGATTCTCGTGTGCTGGTAGTCGGCCTCGGTGGACTCGGCTGCGCAGCTTCGCAGTATCTGGCAAGCGCCGGTGTCGGCAACCTGACGCTGCTCGACTTCGACACGGTTTCGCTCTCGAATCTGCAACGCCAGACACTGCACAGTGATGCCACGGTCGGGCAACCGAAGGTGGAATCCGCCCGTGACGCCCTGACGCGGATCAACCCACATATCGCGATTACGCCAGTCAATGCACTGCTAGATGACGCAGAACTTGCAGCATTGATTGCTGAACACGATCTGGTGCTCGACTGTACGGATAACGTTGCGGTACGTAATCAACTGAACGCAGGCTGTTTTGCCGCGAAGGTGCCGCTGGTTTCCGGCGCGGCAATTCGTATGGAAGGGCAAATCACGGTCTTCACTTATCAGGACGGCGAACCGTGCTATCGCTGCCTTAGCCGTTTGTTTGGCGAGAACGCGTTAACCTGCGTAGAAGCAGGCGTGATGGCACCGTTGATCGGCGTAATTGGTTCGTTGCAGGCAATGGAAGCGATCAAACTGCTGGCAGGTTATGGCAAACCGGCCAGCGGGAAAATCGTCATGTACGATGCGATGACCTGTCAGTTTCGCGAAATGAAACTGATGCGCAATCCGGGGTGTGAGGTGTGCGGGCAGTAATTGCCACCTCCAGGCCTGATAAGACGCGACAAGCGTCGCATCAGGCATTTGCTCCAGACGCCAGATGCGGCGTGAACGCCTTATCTGGCCTACGGTTCGGGCACAGATTTCCAAGCGCGGCAGGCATCGGTGCACTCCGCCACGTCATCAGCAATTTATGAGGATGCAGAACGTCCGGTTAAATCGACGTTCTGCCAAACGCTCCCTGCCAGTCCTGCTCAAACTTCGCCACAGCGGCTTCCACCGCCGGATAGCTAATCATCTGTTGTGCCACATCCAGTGGCAGAGTAATTGATTCACATCCGGCCAGTAAGCAGTCCAGCGCCTGACGCGGGGTTTTGAAACTCGCTGCCAGCACTTTCGCCTGCGGCGCATGCATTTTCAATAACTGGTGTAAGTCGGTCACAGTCTGAATGCCGCTACCGCCCTGAGCATCAATACGATTAACGTAAGGCGCAACATATTCCGCACCTGCCAGCGCCGACAGCAGCCCTTGTGCCGCGCCATATACCGCGGTTCCCAGCGTCGGAATCCCTTCCGCTTTTAACATCTTAATCGCTGCCAGCCCCTCGGCTGTCACCGGAACTTTCACCACGATATCCGCAATAATAGAACGCAGCTTAAGCGCGTCATTCACCATCCCTTCAGCAGTGGTAGCCATTACCTGGGCAAACAGACGCCCCTGACCGCCCATCGCTTCATGAAGTTGCGGAAGCACAACATCCAGCGGTTTTTTACCCGCGGCGATAATGCTTGGGTTAGTGGTCACACCCGCCAGCGGAAAAATACGTGACAGCGCCTTCACCGCAACAACGTCTGAAGTATCCAGATACAGTTCCATAACCATCCTCAAAATGTACTTTTTGTCTGAATGTAGACTATCACGGGAAAACTCTCTGAACAGTTGACGCACATCAATCTAACTTTCATTCGAAAGTATTTTAATGTTTGAACGAAACAGAGAGGCAACTATGATTTTCAATATTCAGCGCTACTCGACCCATGATGGCCCCGGTATCCGCACGGTCGTATTTCTTAAAGGCTGTTCGCTGGGCTGCCGCTGGTGTCAGAACCCGGAAAGCCGCGCCCGTACGCAGGATCTGCTGTATGACGCACGACTGTGTCTGGAAGGCTGCGAGCTGTGCGCTAAGGCCGCGCCGGAAGTGATTGAGCGCGCGCTGAATGGTTTGCTTATTCATCGGGAAAAGTTAACCCCGGAGCATCTGACGGCGTTAACCGACTGCTGTCCGACACAGGCGTTAACCGTGTGTGGTGAAGTGAAAAGCGTTGAGGAGATCATGGCGACCGTTCTGCGCGATAAACCGTTTTACGATCGCAGCGGCGGCGGCTTAACGCTTTCGGGTGGTGAACCCTTCATGCAGCCGGAAATGGCGACGGCGCTGCTGCAAGCCTGCCACGAGGCAGGCATTCATACTGCGGTAGAAACCTGTCTGCATGTGCCGTGGAAATATATCGCCCCTTCTCTGCCCTATATCGATCTGTTTCTTGCCGATTTAAAACACGTTGCCGACGCGCCGTTTAAACAGTGGACCGACGGTAACGCCGCCAGGGTGCTGGATAACCTGAAAAAACTCGCCGCAGCGGGCAAAAAAATCATTATCCGCGTGCCGCTGATTCAGGGCTTTAATGCCGACGAAACCTCTGTAAAAGCCATTACCGATTTTGCCGCCGACGAGCTGCACGTTGGCGAAATTCATTTTCTGCCCTACCACACGCTGGGCATCAACAAATATCACTTACTTAATCTGCCCTATGACGCCCCGGAAAAACCGCTTGATGCGCCAGAGCTGCTCGATTTTGCCCAGCAGTATGCCTGCCAGAAAGGGTTAACCGCGACCTTACGAGGATAACAACCATGACCACACTGAAACTGGACACGCTCAGCGACCGCATTAAAGCGCACAAAAATGCGCTGGTGCATATTGTGAAACCGCCAGTCTGTACCGAGCGCGCGCAGCACTATACCGAGATGTATCAACAACATCTCGATAAGCCGATCCCGGTACGTCGCGCGCTGGCACTGGCGCATCACCTGGCGAATCGCACCATCTGGATCAAACACTATGAGTTGATCATTGGCAACCAGGCAAGCGAAGTTCGCGCCGCGCCGATCTTCCCGGAATATACTGTCTCGTGGATCGAAAAAGAGATTGATGATCTGGCAGATCGTCCCGGTGCTGGCTTTGCGGTGAGCGAAGAGAACAAACGTGTTCTGCATGAAGTGTGCCCGTGGTGGCGCGGTCAGACGGTACAGGATCGCTGCTATGGCATGTTTACCGATGAGCAAAAAGGTCTGCTGGCGACCGGCATCATTAAAGCGGAAGGCAATATGACCTCCGGCGATGCGCACCTGGCGGTCAATTTCCCGCTGCTGCTGGAAAAAGGGCTTGATGGTCTGCGTGAGAAAGTAGCGGAACGTCGCTCGCGCATCAATCTGACGGTGCTGGAAGATTTGCACGGCGAACAGTTCCTGAAAGCGATTGATATCGTGCTGGTGGCAGTCAGTGAACACATTGAACGTTTCGCTGCCCTGGCGCGTGCAATGGCCGCGACCGAAACCCGCGAAAGCCGTCGCGATGAACTGCTGGCGATGGCAGAAAACTGCGATCTTATCGCCCACCAGCCGCCGCAGACTTTCTGGCAGGCGCTGCAACTGTGTTACTTCATCCAGTTGATTTTGCAGATTGAATCTAACGGTCACTCGGTGTCGTTTGGTCGTATGGATCAGTATCTCTACCCGTACTATCGCCGCGACGTTGAACTGAACCAGACGCTGGATCGCGAACACGCCATCGAATTGCTGCATAGCTGCTGGTTGAAATTGCTGGAAGTGAACAAAATCCGCTCCGGCTCCCACTCAAAAGCCTCTGCGGGAAGTCCGCTGTATCAGAACGTCACCATTGGCGGACAAAATCTGGTTGATGGTCAACCAATGGACGCGGTGAATCCACTCTCTTACGCGATCCTCGAATCCTGCGGTCGCCTACGTTCCACTCAGCCTAACCTCAGCGTGCGTTACCATGCAGGAATGAGTAACGATTTCCTCGACGCCTGCGTACAGGTGATCCGCTGCGGCTTCGGGATGCCGGCATTCAACAACGACGAAATCGTGATCCCGGAATTTATTAAACTCGGTATTGAACCGCAGGACGCTTATGACTACGCAGCGATTGGTTGTATAGAAACCGCCGTCGGTGGCAAATGGGGCTATCGCTGTACCGGCATGAGCTTTATCAACTTCGCCCGCGTGATGCTGGCGGCGCTGGAAGGCGGGCGTGATGCCACCAGCGGCAAAGTGTTCCTGCCACAAGAAAAAGCGTTGTCGGCAGGTAACTTCAACAACTTCGATGAAGTGATGGCCGCGTGGGATACGCAAATCCGTTACTACACGCGTAAATCAATCGAAATCGAATATGTCGTCGACACCATGCTGGAAGAGAACGTGCACGATATTCTCTGCTCGGCGCTGGTGGATGACTGTATTGAGCGAGCGAAAAGTATCAAGCAAGGCGGCGCGAAATATGACTGGGTTTCTGGCCTGCAGGTCGGTATTGCCAACCTCGGCAACAGCCTGGCGGCAGTGAAGAAACTGGTGTTTGAACAGGGCGCGATTGGTCAGCAACAGCTGGCTGCCGCACTGGCGGATGACTTCGATGGCCTGACTCATGAGCAACTGCGTCAGCGGCTGATTAACGGTGCGCCGAAGTACGGCAACGACGATGATACCGTCGATACGCTGCTGGCTCGCGCTTATCAGACCTATATCGACGAACTGAAACAGTACCATAACCCACGCTACGGTCGTGGTCCGGTTGGCGGCAACTATTACGCGGGTACGTCGTCTATCTCCGCTAACGTACCGTTTGGCGCGCAAACTATGGCAACGCCGGACGGGCGTAAAGCCCACACCCCGCTGGCAGAAGGCGCTAGTCCGGCCTCTGGTACTGACCATCTCGGCCCTACTGCGGTCATTGGCTCAGTGGGTAAACTGCCTACGGCAGCGATTCTCGGCGGCGTGTTGCTCAACCAGAAACTGAATCCGGCAACGCTGGAGAACGAATCTGACAAGCAGAAACTGATGATCCTGCTGCGTACCTTCTTTGAAGTGCATAAAGGCTGGCATATTCAGTACAACATCGTTTCCCGCGAAACGCTGCTGGAGGCGAAAAAACATCCGGATCAGTACCGCGATCTGGTAGTGCGTGTCGCGGGTTATTCCGCCTTCTTCACCGCGCTCTCTCCAGACGCTCAGGACGATATCATCGCCCGTACTGAACATATGCTGTAATCTCTTCGGCCCGGCTGCGGCGTCGCCGGGCTAAATCATTCACATCATCAATTTCATCCTTACTTTCATTCGAAATATAATTTGTGCTCTGCGTCACATTGTTATTACACTGTTACGGTTTCATTTTCGAGCCAGGAGCACACCTATGAGCGTAAAAGTTATCGTCACAGATATGGACGGTACTTTTCTTAACGACGCCAAAACGTACAACCAACCACGTTTTATGGCGCAATATCAGGAACTGAAAAAGCGCGGCATTAAGTTCGTTGTCGCCAGCGGTAATCAGTATTACCAGCTTATTTCGTTCTTTCCTGAGCTAAAGGATGAGATCTCTTTTGTCGCGGAAAACGGCGCACTGGTTTACGAACATGGCAAGCAACTGTTCCACGGCGAACTGACCCGACATGAATCGCGGATTGTTATTGGCGAGTTGCTAAAAGATAAGCAACTCAATTTTGTCGCCTGCGGTCTGCAAAGTGCATATGTCAGCGAAAATGCCCCCGAAGCATTTGTCGCACTGATGGCAAAACACTACCATCGCCTGAAACCTGTAAAAGATTATCAGGAGATTGACGACGTACTGTTCAAGTTTTCGCTCAACCTGCCGGATGAACAAATCCCGTTAGTGATCGACAAACTACACATAGCGCTGGATGGCATTATGAAACCCGTCACCAGTGGTTTTGGCTTTATCGACCTGATTATTCCCGGTCTACATAAAGCAAACGGTATTTCGCGGTTACTGAAACGCTGGGATCTGTCACCGCAAAATGTGGTAGCGATTGGCGACAGCGGTAACGATGCGGAGATGCTGAAAATGGCGCGTTATTCCTTTGCGATGGGCAATGCTGCGGAAAACATTAAACAAATCGCCCGTTACGCTACCGATGATAATAATCATGAAGGCGCGCTGAATGTGATTCAGGCTGTGCTGGATAACACATCCCCTTTTAACAGCTGACCTCTCTACCGGAGCCATGCGCTCCGGTTTTCCCTTCTTTTTACATCCTGTACATCACATCAAATCATTAAACTTGCATTAACTTATTTATAACTTGTATTGTCACATGCAAATCAGCATAGTTTCGAATGAAAGTTAATGCGAGGTGGTTATGGCTTCTACTTTTACCAGCGACACATTGCCTGCCGATCACAAAGCAGCTATCCGTCAGATGAAGCACGCGCTGCGGGCGCAGCTTGGCGATGTCCAGCAGATCTTTAATCAGCTAAGCGATGACATTGCCACGCGAGTGGCTGAAATCAACGCACTCAAAGCACAGGGCGATGCCGTCTGGCCGGTGCTGTCTTATGCCGATATCAAAGCAGGTCATGTTACTGCAGAGCAGCGCGAACAGATTAAACGTCGCGGTTGTGCGGTGATAAAAGGCCATTTCCCCCGCGAACAAGCGCTAGGCTGGGATCAGTCGATGCTGGACTATCTGAACCGCAACCGCTTTGACGAGGTCTACAAAGGCCCCGGCGATAATTTCTTCGGGACGCTCAGCGCTTCACGTCCCGAGATTTACCCCATCTACTGGTCGCAGGCGCAAATGCAGGCCCGCCAGAGTGAAGAAATGGCGAATGCGCAGTCGTTTCTCAATCGTCTGTGGACATTTGAAAGTGATGGAAAGCAATGGTTTAACCCGGATGTGAGCGTCATCTACCCTGACCGTATCCGCCGCCTTCCGCCCGGAACGACCTCCAAAGGTCTTGGAGCGCATACCGACTCCGGGGCGCTGGAACGCTGGCTGCTTCCAGCGTATCAGCACGTTTTCGCCAACGTCTTTAATGGCAATCTGGCGAAATACGATCCCTGGCATGCGGCACATCGTACGGAAGTTGAAGAGTACACGGTGGACAACACCACCAAATGTTCCGTGTTTCGGACATTCCAGGGCTGGACTGCGCTCTCGGATATGCTGCCTGGTCAGGGGTTGCTGCACGTCGTGCCCATTCCTGAAGCCATGGCGTACGTACTGTTACGTCC
Organism: Shigella sp. SIG3; assembly: GCF_053555855.1. Classification (NCBI taxonomy): domain Bacteria; kingdom Pseudomonadati; phylum Pseudomonadota; class Gammaproteobacteria; order Enterobacterales; family Enterobacteriaceae; genus Shigella; species Shigella sp. SIG3. The sequence continues at coordinate 16,958 of NZ_JBQZXE010000034.1, read as the reverse complement.
GCTGCTTGATGATGTGCCGGAGGATGAACTGTGCGGCGTAGCGCCCGGAAGAGTGTTGCCGGTATCAGAGCAATGGCATCCACTGTTAATTGAGGCGTTAACCAGCATTCCAAAACTCGAGGCCGGAGACTCCGTCTGGTGGCACTGCGACGTCATCCATTCCGTTGCCCCCGTTGAAAATCAACAGGGTTGGGGCAACGTGATGTACATTCCTGCGGCACCGATGTGCGAGAAAAATCTTGCCTACGCGCACAAGGTGAAGGCCGCACTGGAAAAAGGCGCATCGCCGGGCGACTTCCCGCGCGAGGACTATGAAACAAACTGGGAAGGACGCTTTACGCTTGCCGACCTCAACATTCACGGTAAGCGAGCGTTGGGCATGGATGTTTGAGAGTTAATGGAAGTGAATTGATGTGGGATTAAGAAAATCGATTCGACGTTACTCAGATTGCTGACAAGTGCGCTTTCTTAATGCCTGATGCGGCGTTAACGCCTTATCCGGCCTACAAAGTTCTGCAGATTCAATATATTACAGGTACTGCGTAGGCCTGATAAGCGTAGCGCATCAGGCTATTTTGCATTTGTCATCAGCCGTCGTCACCCCGACAGTATCGGGGTGACGGATAATCACTTACTCGATCCCTTTACTACGCAGGTAATCTTCGTAATTACCGCTAAAGTCGATCACGCATTCCGGGGTGATTTCCAGAATGCGGGTCGCCAGGGAGCTTACGAACTCACGGTCGTGTGAAACAAAGATCAGCGTGCCCTGATACAGTTCCAGCGCCATGTTCAGTGACTCGATGGATTCCATATCCAGGTGGTTGGTCGGTTCGTCCATGATCAGAATGTTCGGCTTCTGCATCATTAACTTACCAAACAGCATCCGCCCTTTTTCCCCACCGGAAAGCACTTTAGCTGGCTTTTTGATGTCGTCCTGGCTGAACAGCAAACGACCGAGAATGCTGCGTACCGCCTGCTCGTCATCGCCTTCCTGCTTCCACTGACTCATCCATTCGAACACGGTCAGATCATTTTCAAACTCATATTCGTGGTCCTGGGCGTAGTAACCAATGCGCGCGTTTTCAGACCATTTTACGGTGCCGCTGTCCGGTTGCAGATCGCCCACCAGCGTTTTCAGCAGCGTTGATTTACCGACGCCGTTGGTACCCAGTACCGCAAGTTTTTCACCGACCTCCAGCAGCAGGTTGAGATTTTTAAACAGTGGACCGTTATCAAACCCTTTGGTCAGACCTTCCACTTCCAGCGCGTTACGGAACAGTTTCTTATCCTGTTCAAAACGGATGAACGGGTTCTGACGGCTGGAGGCTTTCACCTCTTCCAGTTTGATTTTATCAATCTGGCGCGCGCGCGAAGTTGCCTGGCGAGATTTCGAGGCGTTGGCGCTAAAGCGGCTAACGAAAGATTGCAACTCAGCAATCTGCGCTTTCTTCTTGGCGTTATCGGCCAGCAGACGTTCACGCGCCTGGGTCGCCGCCGTCATGTACTCATCGTAGTTACCCGGATAAACGCGCAGCTCGCCGTAATCCAGATCCGCCATGTGGGTACAGACCATGTTAAGGAAGTGACGGTCGTGCGAGATGATGATCATGGTGCTGTCACGCTCGTTCAGCACCTGTTCCAGCCAGCGAATGGTGTCGATGTCGAGGTTGTTGGTCGGTTCGTCGAGCAGGAGAATATCCGGCTCAGCAAACAGCGCCTGCGCCAGAAGCACACGCAGCTTCCAGCCAGGAGCAACTTCACTCATCGGGCCGTAGTGCTGTTCCACTGGAATTCCCACGCCAAGCAACAGTTCACCGGCGCGAGCTTCCGCAGAGTAACCGTCCATTTCGCCGTATTTCACTTCCAGATCGGCCACTTTATAGCCGTCTTCTTCACTCATTTCCGGCAAAGCATAGATGCGGTCGCGCTCCTGCTTCACTTCCCACAACTCTTTATGCCCCATGATCACCGTATCCAGCACAGTGAACCCTTCAAAGGCAAACTGATCCTGACGCAGCTTACCAATGCGCTCGTTGGGATCGAGGGAAACGTTACCCAGCGTCGGCTCAAGGTCGCCGCCGAGAATCTTCATAAAGGTGGATTTACCACTACCGTTCGCGCCAATCAGGCCGTAACGGTTGCCGCCGCCGAATTTGACGGAAATGTTTTCAAACAACGGCTTACTGCCGAACTGCATGGTGACGTTACTGGAAACTAACACAGGCGTATCCTGAAAAGAGATATGACAAACCGCGCATTATGCCATAAGTCTGAAAGAAGATCCTGCTCCTCGCTTAAGGTCTACACTCAAGCCAAAGGCAAAAAATGTGATTTCGTACACATCTGATTTCACTGTGAGCTGGAATGAACTTATAATGCGCTTCCAATACTCTAATATTCTCAACCCAATGGCCTGCCAGGCACAAAATCTCGCTTAACATGAATATGAAATTGAAAACATTATTCGCAGCGGCCTTCGCTGTTGTCGGCTTTTGCAGTACCGCCTCTGCGGTAACTTATCCTCTGCCAACCGACGGGAGTCGCCTGGTTGGTCAGAATCAGGTGATCACCATTCCTGAAGGTAACACTCAGCCGCTGGAGTATTTTGCCGCGGAGTACCAGATGGGGCTTTCCAATATGATGGAAGCGAACCCGGGTGTGGATACCTTCCTGCCGAAAGGCGGTACTGTACTGAACATTCCGCAGCAGCTGATCCTGCCGGATACCGTTCATGAAGGCATCGTCATTAACAGTGCAGAGATGCGTCTGTATTACTATCCGAAAGGGACCAACACCGTTATCGTGCTGCCGATCGGCATTGGTCAGTTAGGCAAAGATACGCCTATCAACTGGACCACCAAAGTTGAGCATAAGAAAGCAGGCCCGACCTGGACGCCGACCGCCAAAATGCACGCAGAGTACCGCGCTGCGGGCGAACCGCTACCGGCTGTCGTTCCGGCAGGTCCGGATAACCCGATGGGTCTGTATGCACTCTACATCGGTCGCCTGTATGCTATCCATGGCACCAACGCCAACTTCGGTATCGGCCTGCGTGTAAGTCATGGTTGTGTGCGTCTACGTAACGAAGACATCAAATTCCTGTTCGAGAAAGTACCGGTCGGTACCCGCGTACAGTTTATTGATGAGCCGGTAAAAGCGACCACCGAGCCAGACGGCAGCCGTTATATTGAAGTCCATAACCCGCTGTCTACCACCGAAGCCCAGTTTGAAGGTCAGGAAATCGTGCCAATTACCCTGACGAAGAGCGTGCAGACAGTGACCGGTCAGCCAGATGTTGACCAGGTTGTTCTTGATGAAGCGATCAAAAATCGTTCCGGGATGCCGGTTCGCCTGAATTAATCGTCAAAACGTAAAACAAAGGCGGACTCATAATCCGCCTTTTTTATTTGCCAGACCTTACCAGGCCGGGATCATAACTAACAAAACGTATCCCACCAGCGCCGCCCACAACAGCATCGGTATTGAATAGAGATGGAAACGCCACCAGATGCGGCGATCGTTCGCCATACGTAGCGCAATCAAATTTGCCAGCGATCCTGGTAATAAACCAAAGCCCCCCACGTTTACCGCCCATGCCAGTAATAAAGACGGAGGTACATAATTGAGCAGCAAAATGGTACTCGGCACGTTACTGATCACCTGCGATAAACCGACTGCCGTTAACCATAACCCGGGTTCAGATAAATGACTCACGTTACCCAACACGCCTTGCAACGCTGGAAGCTGGGTCAGTAAATGGACGTCGATAAACATCGCCATAAACACCAGCAGCAACGTCCAGTCCACACTCAACACCACGCGACGCGCCAGCAGCACAAAGCCCGCCGCCACAATCACCAGTCCCCACAGCTCTTGTTTGAACTCCAGCGCCGTCAGAAAAACGATATACAGCCCCAGACAATTCCACACCAGCCGCGGTTTCCACTCCGGTGTTTGCATCCCCGTATGGTATTGCAGCGCCTTTCCAGGGAAACAACACCAGCACAACAGCAGGAGTGTCAGCATCATTGCGCCAGCCAGCGGTGCCATTTGGGCAATAAATCCGGCAAACGAAAGACCAGAACGTCCCCAGATAAGAATATTTTGCGGGTTGCCAATTGGCGTCAGTAGCGAACCAGCGTTGACTGCCAGCGCCTCAAAAATAATCAGCCGATTAACCGGGATCTCACACAGTCTTTTTAGCGTGATAGTCAGCGGAACAACAATAAACAGCGCGACATCGTTGGTCAGAAAGGTAGAAAGCAGCGCCGCCGCCAGCACCATAAACATCGCCAGCCGACGCTCCGTAGCAAAGCGGCGCACCATTTTGCGCCCCAGCACATCAAAATAACCGCTTAACTCCACACCTTTGGTCAGCAGCATCAGGCCGCTTAAGGTGATGATGGTGTGCCAGTCGATAGCAGCAGGCCAGGATTTCGGTGCAAAGGGCACGAAAAAGCTTAATCCGATACCAACAAGAATTAATAACTGAAAAAAACGATCGCCTTGCAGCGTGCGTAAAAAAGGCAGGCTCATTTGGCACCGTGTTTCTGGGTAAACAAACGAAAAGCGTCGAGCGTCTCTTCACTAACATGGTGCTCCATGCCTTCCGCGTCGCGACGGGCGATTTCCGGACTGACGCCCAACACCAACAAGAAATTTTCGACTATCTGATGTCGCTCGCGGCTTTCCTGCGCCAGCTTCTCTCCTTCTGCCGTTAAAAACACGCCACGCCAGGGGATCATTTCAATCAGCCCCATGGTTGCCAGCCGCTTAAGCATTTTAGCCACCGTCGGTTGCGAAACTCCCAGACGAGCAGCCATGTCCACCTGACGAGCTTCCCCCACTTCCCTGATCAAGTCAGAAATCAGCTCAACGTAATCATCAATAAGCTCGCGCCGATGCGCCTCTCTGACCTGGCGGAACCCTTCAACGTGCTCTTCCACGTTCACTAACTGCGTCACTTTTTTTGCTGTTGGCGTACCTGCGCGACGACTCATTGTGCTTCCTCATTATGGTGACGCATACATAGCGTTCTCATTTCGTGCGCACATTGTAAACCAGAGTTGCGAAGGTACAAAAAATTAACGTTTTAGCAATAGCTATATAATATAGCCTGTGCTATATCTGTATGTAATGCAATCATCCCTCAAGGATCGACGGGATTAGCAAGTCAGGAGGTCTTATGAATGAGTTCAAGAGGTGTATGCGCGTGTTTAGTCATTCTCCCTTTAAAGTACGGTTAATGCTGCTCTCTATGTTGTGCGATATGGTCAACAACAAACCGCAGCAAGATAAACCTTCAGATAAATAGCGGCGTCGCGGTACGCCGCTTCACTCCTGCTTTTATGCAGGCATAACGCGTTTTGGTCTGAAAAAAACCACTTTTTGTCGGATTTGCAATCCCCTTCGCAAAAGATTTGTTCGTCAGTAGTTGACCTGAACGGCGGCTCGCTCTATCTTCTTGCAGCCCTGCGTATATTGCGGCTCGCGGATGCGGACCCCTTTCCCCTCTTCACGCACTCTTGCAGGTATTGACCCTTGACGCCAGGGTAAGCACATGGCGTTTGTTACCATAGTGGCATATGAATTTAACCCTCAAAGAATCGCTTGTTACCCGTAGCCGGGTATTTAGCCCGTGGACTGCGTTCTACTTTTTACAGTCGCTATTAATTAACCTCGGCTTAGGTTACCCCTTCAGTTTGCTCTACACCGCTGCGTTTACGGCTATTTTGCTTTTGCTATGGCGAACATTGCCTCGCGTACAAAAAGTTCTGGTCGGTGTCAGTTCGCTGGTGGCGGCTTGTTATTTCCCTTTTGCTCAGGCCTACGGCGCGCCTAATTTCAATACATTGCTGGCATTGCACTCCACCAATATGGAAGAGTCGACCGAAATCCTGACGATTTTTCCGTGGTACAGCTACCTGGTCGGCTTATTTATTTTTGCGCTCGGCGTAATAGCAATCAGGCGAAAAAAAGAGAATGAAAAAGCGCGCTGGAATACCTTCGACAGCCTGTGTCTGGTATTCAGTGTGGCGACATTTTTTGTTGCTCCCGTGCAAAACCTGGCCTGGGGTGGCGTATTTAAACTGAAAGATACTGGCTATCCGGTATTTCGTTTTGCTAAGGATGTCATCGTCAATAATAACGAGGTGATTGAAGAGCAAGAACGGATGGCAAAACTTTCCGGAATGAAAGATACCTGGACGGTCACTGCCGTTAAGCCGAAGTATCAGACCTATGTGGTAGTGATCGGTGAAAGCGCGCGTCGCGATGCCCTCGGTGCCTTTGGCGGTCACTGGGACAATACCCCGTTTGCCAGCAGCGTTAACGGTTTGATATTTGCTGACTACATTGCCGCCAGTGGCTCCACGCAGAAATCGCTTGGCTTAACGCTCAATCGCGTAGTCGATGGCAAACCACAGTTTCAGGATAACTTTGTCACCCTGGCAAATCGCGCGGGCTTCCAGACCTGGTGGTTTTCCAACCAGGGCCAAATCGGCGAATACGATACTGCTATCGCCAGCATCGCCAAACGTGCAGATGAAGTGTACTTCCTGAAAGAAGGTAATTTTGAAGCAGATAAAAACACGAAAGACGAAGCGTTACTGGATATGACCGCTCAAGTGCTGGCGCAAGAGCACTCGCAACCGCAGCTGATTGTTCTGCATCTGATGGGCTCGCATCCGCAGGCCTGCGACAGGACACAAGGCAAATACGAAACCTTTGTGCAATCGAAAGAAACGTCGTGCTATCTCTATACCATGACGCAAACGGACGATTTACTGCGCAAGCTGTACGATCAGTTACGCAACAGCGGCAGCAGCTTCTCTCTGGTTTACTTTTCTGACCACGGTCTGGCCTTTAAAGAGCGCGGCAAAGACGTGCAATACCTTGCCCATGATGATAAATATCAGCAAAATTTCCAGGTGCCTTTTATGGTCATTTCCAGCGGCGATAAAGCGCATCGGGTGATTAAAGCCCGCCGCTCAGCCAATGACTTCTTAGGCTTTTTCTCGCAGTGGACGGGAATTAAAGCGAAGGAAATAAATATCAAATACCCGTTTATATCTGAGAAGAAAGCCGGGCCGATATACATCACCAACTTCCAGTTACAGAAGGTGGATTACAACCATCTCGGAACCGATATTTTCGACCCGAAACCTTAAAAACAAAAATCCGCCCCGAGAGGCGGATTTTTATATCACCAAAGTGATTAGAAGCGGTAACCAACACCGGCAATCCAGGTGCCTACGTCAACGCTACGAATACGGCTCTGCTCGTAAGAGAAGTCCAGAGCAACGTTTTCCATCGGGTTGAACTGCAGACCAGCACCGTAGGAGAAACCGTAGTCGCTGGTGTCGTGTTTGTAGGTCGGGTATTCAGTGGTCTGGAATTTACCATAACCCACACCCACTACACCGTAGATGCTTGCCCAGTCGTTAATGCGGTAAGCCGGACCAGCAGTGATGCCGTAGTACTGGTTTTTGTTGTAGTCACCAGAGCTTGCAGTACGGCTTTTCTCGGTGTAAGTGAAAGAACCGATCACACCCAGCGGGCTGTTGTCTTCTTCATAGCGGTATTTCAGGTTGAAACCGCCCATTTTGTTCATTTGGCCCTGAGCGTCGCTCTGTGCGTAACCGCCAGTTACGGTAGAAGTCGCAGCTACGGAAGTGCCTGCGGTGAAAGCCAGAACTGCGGCCAGTGCTGAAAGACATGCAATTTTTTTCATAACCACCTCAAATGTGATTCAAATAAGTCCTAAGTTTTAAATATATCAAAAATTAATGGGAAACTCTTCGCGATTTGTGATGTCTAACGGGCCATTTCATGTAACAGAACGTTTCCATACACCGCTATCCATCTAAATTTAAATCACTTTTTCAGAGAACTGCGTAAGTATTACGCATGTTTTCCCTGTCATTCATCCAGATTATTCCTAATCACCAGACTAATGATTCCATCAATCCTGGCGCATTTTAGTCAAAACGGGGGAAAATTTTTTCAACAAATGCTCAACCAGCATTGGGTATATCCAGTACACTCCACGCTTTACTTAAGTCTAGATATTTGTGGGAGAAAGGATGCCTGGTTCATTACGTAAAATGCCGGTCTGGTTACCAATAGTCATATTACTCGTTGCCATGGCGTCTATTCAGGGTGGAGCCTCGTTAGCTAAGTCACTTTTTCCTCTGGTGGGCGCACCGGGTGTCACTGCGCTGCGTCTGGCATTAGGAACGCTGATCCTCATCGCGTTCTTTAAGCCATGGCGACTGCGCTTTGCCAAAGAGCAACGGTTACCGCTGTTGTTTTACGGCGTTTCGCTGGGTGGGATGAATTATCTTTTTTATCTTTCTATTCAGACAGTACCGCTGGGTATTGCGGTGGCGCTGGAGTTCACCGGACCACTGGCGGTGGCGCTGTTCTCTTCTCGTCGCCCGGTAGATTTCGTCTGGGTTGTGCTGGCGGTTCTTGGTCTGTGGTTCCTGCTACCGCTGGGGCAAGACGTTTCCCATGTCGATTTAACCGGCTGTGCGCTGGCACTGGGGGCCGGGGCTTGTTGGGCTATTTACATTTTAAGTGGGCAACGCGCAGGAGCGGAACATGGCCCTGCGACGGTGGCAATTGGTTCGTTGATTGCAGCGTTAATTTTCGTGCCAATTGGAGCGCTTCAGGCTGGTGAAGCACTCTGGCACTGGTCGGTTATTCCATTGGGTCTGGCTGTCGCTATTCTCTCGACCGCTCTGCCTTATTCGCTGGAAATGATTGCCCTCACCCGTTTGCCAACACGGACATTTGGTACGCTGATGAGCATGGAACCGGCGCTGGCTGCCGTTTCCGGGATGATTTTCCTCGGAGAAACACTGACACCCATACAGCTGCTGGCGCTCGGCGCTATCATCGCCGCTTCAATGGGGTCTACGCTGACAGTACGCAAAGAGAGCAAAATAAAAGAATTAGACATTAATTAAATTTACATTTCTGTATGGTTATGCATAACCATGCAGAATTTCTCGCTACTTTTCCTCTACACCGTCTTTATATATCGAATTATGCAAAAGCATATTTATTCCGAAAATTCCTGGCGAGCAGATAAATAAGAATTGTTCTTATCAATATATCTAACTCATTGAATCTTTATTAGTTTTGTTTTTCACGCTTGTTACCACTATTAGTGTGATAGGAACAGCCAGAATAGCGGAACACATAGCCGGTGCTATACTTAGTCTCGTTAATTACTGGGACATAACATCAAGAGGATATGAAATTATGAGTACCGCTAAATTAGTTAAATCAAAAGCGACCAATCTGCTTTATACCCGCAACGATGTCTCCGACAGCGAGAAAAAAGCAACAGTAGAGTTGCTGAATCGCCAGGTTATCCAGTTTATTGATCTTTCTTTGATTACCAAACAAGCGCACTGGAACATGCGCGGCGCTAACTTCATTGCCGTACATGAAATGCTGGATGGCTTCCGCACCGCACTGATCGATCATCTGGATACCATGGCAGAACGTGCCGTGCAGCTGGGCGGTGTAGCTCTGGGGACCACTCAAGTTATCAACAGCAAAACCCCGCTGAAAAGTTACCCGCTGGACATCCACAACGTTCAGGATCACCTGAAAGAACTGGCTGACCGTTACGCAATCGTCGCTAATGACGTACGCAAAGCGATTGGCGAAGCGAAAGATGACGACACCGCAGATATCCTGACCGCCGCGTCTCGCGACCTGGATAAATTCCTGTGGTTTATCGAGTCTAACATCGAATAAATCCATCGCTGATGGTGCAGAACTTTAGTACCCGATAAAAGCGGCTTCCTGACAGGAGGCCGTTTTGTTTTGCAGCCCACCTCAACGCACTTATTTAGTGCATCCATCTGCTATCCCCAGCTGATTAAGTAAATTTTTTGTATCCACATCATCACACAACCGTTACATAAAGATTGTTTTTTCATCAGGTTTTACGCTAAATAATCACTGTGTTGAGTGCACAATTTTAGCGCACCAGATTGGTGCCCCAGAATGGTGCATCTTCAGGGTATTGCTCTATAAATCGTGCATCACGTTTTTGCCGCATCTCGAAAAATCAATGAGTTGCAAAACTGGCACGATTTTTTCATATATGTGAATGTCACGCAGGGGATCGTCCCGTGGATAGAAAAAAGGAAATGCTATGAAGTCTGTATTAAAAGTTTCACTGGCTGCACTGACCCTGGCTTTTGCGGTTTCTTCTCATGCCGCGGATAAAAAATTAGTTGTCGCGACGGATACCGCCTTCGTTCCGTTTGAATTTAAACAGGGCGATAAATATGTGGGCTTTGACGTTGATCTGTGGGCTGCCATCGCTAAAGAGCTGAAGCTGGATTACGAACTGAAGCCGATGGATTTCAGTGGGATCATTCCGGCACTGCAAACCAAAAACGTCGATCTGGCGCTGGCGGGCATTACCATCACCGACGAGCGTAAAAAAGCGATCGATTTCTCTGACGGCTACTACAAAAGCGGCCTGTTAGTGATGGTGAAAGCTAACAATAACGATGTGAAAAGCGTGAAAGATCTCGACGGGAAAGTGGTTGCTGTGAAGAGCGGTACTGGCTCCGTTGATTACACGAAAGCAAACATCAAAACTAAAGATCTGCGTCAGTTCCCGAACATCGATAACGCCTATATGGAACTGGGCACCAACCGCGCAGACGCCGTTCTGCACGATACGCCAAACATTCTGTACTTCATCAAAACCGCCGGTAACGGTCAGTTCAAAGCGGTAGGTGACTCTCTGGAAGCGCAGCAATACGGTATTGCGTTCCCGAAAGGTAGCGACGAGCTGCGTGACAAAGTCAACGGCGCGTTGAAAACCCTGCGCGAGAACGGAACTTACAACGAAGTCTACAAAAAATGGTTCAGTACTGAACCGAAATAATAACGCTACACCTGTAAAGCGCACTGGCAGTTCCCTCTCCCCCCTGGGGAGAGGATTAGGGTGAGGGGCGCAAACCCGCTCCGGGGCCATTAATTACCCTGAATTTGATTATTTACACCACGGTAACAGGAACAACATATGCAGTTTGACTGGAGTGCCATCTGGCCTGCCATTCCGCTTCTGATTGAAGGTGCCAAAATGACCCTGTGGATTTCGGTCCTCGGTCTGGCTGGCGGTCTGGTAATCGGATTGCTGGCAGGTTTTGCACGCACCTTCGGTGGTTGGATAGCCAACCACGTCGCGCTGGTCTTTATTGAAGTGATCCGCGGCACACCTATCGTCGTCCAGGTGATGTTTATCTATTTCGCCCTGCCGATGGCGTTTAACGACTTACGCATCGACCCATTTACTGCGGCGGTGGTCACCATCATGATCAACTCCGGCGCGTACATTGCGGAAATCACGCGTGGTGCGGTGCTGTCTATCCACAAAGGTTTTCGTGAAGCAGGACTGGCGCTCGGTCTTTCACGTTGGGAAACCATTCGCTACGTCATTTTACCGCTGGCACTGCGTCGTATGCTGCCGCCGCTGGGTAACCAGTGGATCATCAGCATTAAAGACACCTCACTGTTTATTGTTATCGGCGTGGCGGAACTGACCCGTCAGGGGCAAGAAATTATTGCCGGTAACTTCCGCGCCCTTGAGATCTGGAGCGCCGTGGCGGTGTTCTATCTGATTATTACCCTGGTGCTGAGCTTTATTCTGCGTCGTCTGGAAAGAAGGATGAAAATCCTGTGATTGAATTTAAAAACGTCTCCAAGCACTTTGGCCCAACCCAGGTGCTGCACAATATCGATTTGAACATTGCCCAGGGCGAAGTCGTGGTGATTATCGGGCCGTCCGGTTCCGGTAAATCGACCCTGCTGCGCTGCATCAACAAACTGGAAGAAATCACCTCCGGCGATCTGATTGTCGATGGCCTGAAGGTTAACGATCCGAAAGTTGACGAGCGCCTGATTCGCCAGGAAGCAGGTATGGTGTTCCAGCAGTTTTACCTCTTCCCGCATCTGACGGCGCTGGGAAACGTCATGTTTGGTCCGCTACGCGTGCGTGGCGCGAACAAAGAAGAGGCGGAAAAACTGGCGCGTGAGCTGCTGGCGAAAGTCGGTCTGGCAGAACGTGCACATCACTACCCTTCCGAACTTTCTGGTGGTCAACAGCAGCGTGTGGCGATTGCCCGCGCGCTGGCGGTGAAGCCGAAAATGATGCTGTTTGATGAACCGACTTCCGCTCTTGACCCGGAACTGCGCCATGAAGTGCTGAAGGTTATGCAGGATCTGGCTGAAGAAGGGATGACGATGGTGATCGTGACCCACGAAATCGGTTTTGCCGAGAAAGTAGCTTCGCGGCTGATCTTTATCGACAAAGGCCGGATTGCGGAAGATGGCAATCCGCAGGTGTTGATCAAGAACCCGCCGAGCCAGCGCTTGCAGGAATTTTTGCAGCACGTCTCTTAATAAGACACATTGCCTGATGCGCTACGCTTATCAGGCCTACAGGATATCTGGCAACTTATTAAAATTGCATGAACTTGTAGGACGGATAAGGCGTTCACGCCGCATCCGGCAAAAAAGCCCGCACGTTGTCAGCAACCTGCTTAATATCCCTTCCTCCCTTTCACCCGAAAGGGAGGCACACCAGATTCCTCTCATTTAAAATCGCCCCTCCCCCAGCATCTATACTTATCTTTTTGCTCTGTTTTCTCACTGGAGGAGTCATGCGGTGGATCCTGTTCATCCTCTTCTGCCTGCTGGGCGCACCTGCCCACGCGGTATCCATACCCGGCGTTACAACCACAACGACAACGGACTCAACGACTGAACCGGCCCCGGAACCGGATATCGAACAAAAAAAGCGGCCTATGGCGCACTGGCGGATGTGCTGGATAACGACACCTCGCGTAAAGAGTTGATCGACCAGTTGCGTACTGTCGCCGCGACGCCCCCTGCGGAACCGGTCCCGAAGATCGTGCCGCCGACGCTGGTTGAAGAGCAAACCGTGCTGCAAAAGGTCACCGAAGTCAGCCGCCATTATGGTGAAGCCCTTTCCGCCCGCTTCGGGCAACTTTATCGCAATATCACCGGCTCCCCGCATAAGCCATTTAATCCACAAACCTTCAGCAATGCGCTGAGCCATTTTTCAATGTTAGCGGTATTAGTGTTTGGTTTTTACTGGCTGATTCGCCTGTGCGCACTGCCGCTATATCGCAAAATGGGTCAGTGGGCGAGGCAAAAAAATCGTGAGCGCAGCAACTGGTTGCAGCTTCCGGCGATGATTATTGGGGCGTTTATTATCGACCTGCTGTTACTGGCCCTGACATTATTTGTCGGCCAGGTATTAAGCGACAACCTGAATGCAGGTAGTCGCACCATCGCTTTCCAACAAAGTTTGTTTCTCAACGCCTTTGCCCTGATTGAATTTTTCAAAGCCGTACTACGCCTGATTTTTTGCCCAAACGTGGCGGAGCTGCGCCCGTTCACGATTCAGGACGAGAGCGCCCGTTACTGGAGTCGCCGCCTGAGCTGGTTAAGCAGCCTGATTGGCTATGGCCTGATTGTGGCCGTGCCGATTATCTCTAATCAGGTGAATGTACAGATAGGTGCGCTGGCGAACGTCATCATTATGCTGTGCATGACCGTCTGGGCGTTGTACCTGATCTTCCGAAATAAAAAAGAGATTACCCAGCATTTGCTCAACTTTGCGGAGCATTCGCTGGCTTTTTTCAGCCTGTTTATCCGCGCCTTTGCGCTGGTGTGGCACTGGCTGGCAAGCGCCTATTTTATCGTGCTGTTTTTCTTTTCGTTGTTCGATCCGGGCAACAGTCTGAAATTTATGATGGGTGCAACGGTGCGCAGCCTGGCGATTATTGGTATCGCAGCGTTTGTTTCCGGTATGTTTTCCCGCTGGCTGGCGAAAACCATCACCCTCTCGCCACATACTCAGCGTAACTATCCGGAGCTACAAAAACGGCTGAATGGCTGGCTTTCGGCGGCGCTGAAAACGGCGCGTATTCTGACCGTCTGCGTGGCAGTAATGTTGCTGTTGAGCGCATGGGGATTGTTCGATTTCTGGAACTGGCTGCAAAACGGCGCGGGGCAGAAAACCGTAGATATCCTGATCCGCATCGCACTCATTCTTTTCTTCTCGGCGGTTGGCTGGACGGTGCTCGCCAGTTTGATCGAAAACCGGCTGGCTTCGGATATTCATGGCCGCCCGCTACCCAGCGCCCGTACGCGTACCCTGCTGACGCTGTTCCGTAACGCGCTGGCGGTGATTATCAGTACCATCACCATCATGATTGTGTTGTCGGAAATCGGCGTCAATATCGCGCCATTGCTGGCAGGTGCCGGGGCATTAGGTCTGGCTATCTCGTTTGGTTCGCAAACGCTGGTAAAAGATATTATCACCGGGGTATTTATTCAGTTTGAAAACGGCATGAACACTGGAGATTTGGTGACTATCGGGCCGTTGACCGGCACAGTGGAACGGATGTCGATTCGCTCCGTGGGCGTGCGCCAGGATACCGGGGCGTATCACATCATTCCGTGGTCTTCGATAACCACCTTTGCTAACTTCGTCCGCGGTATTGGTTCGGTAGTGGCAAACTACGATGTTGATCGCCATGAAGATGCTGATAAAGCCAATCAGGCACTGAAAGATGCGGTAACGGAATTGATGGAAAACGAAGAAATTCGCGGGCTGATTATTGGTGAACCGAACTTTGCCGGGATTGTCGGCTTAAGCAATACCGCGTTTACACTGCGTGTTTCGTTCACCACGCTGCCACTCAAACAGTGGACGGTACGCTTTGCCCTCGACAGCCAGGTGAAAAAACATTTCGACCTGGCGGGCGTTCGCGCGCCAGTGCAGACTTATCAGGTGCTGCCTGCTCCGGGCGCGACCCCGGCTGAACCGCTGCCGCCGGGGGAGCCAACGCTTTAACGTTGGCGATTAACAAAACGGCGGCGCTGCTCGTCGTTCATAAAGGTCCAGGCAATAAAGCGACTCTGCTTTTGCCCCTGGGCCATCTCTTTTTTTACCACCTTCACCGCGCCCACGTCGGTCAGAGCACGATACAACGGCGGTAAGTTTTCACCACGAGATACCAGCGAGGTAAACCACATCACCTGCTTCGCGAAGCCTTTGCTCTCTTCAATCATCTTTTTGATAAAGTTGACTTCACCGCCTTCACACCACAACTCCTGTTGCTGACCACCAAAGTTCAGTGCATCGTCTTTGTTCAGCCCCAGGTTACGGCGTTTACGCTCACTACCTGCCCGCGCCGCAGCGGCGGAATCGTGGAATGGCGGGTTACACAAGGTCGCGTCGTATTGCTCGTTTTTGTGGATGATGCCGTTAAAAATCGCCCCACTCTCTTTTTGCCGACGCAGACGAATGGCGCGGTTAAGCCCCGGATTAGCACTGATAATCGCCTGCGCACTGCTTAACGCCTGGCTGCTGGTTTCACTACCGGTAAAACGCCAGCCATATTCATGTACGCCAATCAGCGGATAAATACAGTTCGCACCAACGCCGATATCCAGAATGCTGGCATTCGCTGGAATTGTTCCGCTTGCTTCAGCCAGTAAATCGGCAAGGTGATGAATATAATCCGCCCGGCCCGGTACTGGTGGGCAGAGAAAACCGTC
The DNA here is from genome assembly GCF_053555855.1 of Shigella sp. SIG3. Lineage (NCBI taxonomy): Bacteria > Pseudomonadati > Pseudomonadota > Gammaproteobacteria > Enterobacterales > Enterobacteriaceae > Shigella > Shigella sp. SIG3. Next base: position 1,322 of record NZ_JBQZXE010000034.1, on the reverse strand, counting down.
GGGGATATCCCAGTTCGCTACGGCGTAAAAATGGGCCAGCAACGCCTTATTGAGCGCCTTCACCGCCAGCGGATTGGCAAAGTCTACGCTTTGCTCCCCTGCGGGTGTAAGCGTGAGGAATTGCCTGAGTTCAGGATTGACCTGACAAAGCGTGGCGAGATCGTAGCGGCTGTGATGACGGTTGCGCGGATGCAACCCCGGTTTCTGGGCGGACATAGCATTCTCCTTTAAGCAGCGGCGTAAGATACCCGCATAACGCGACAGGGTAAATATCTGGCTGCGTTTATCATTCCCCAAAACCTTAACATGGCTATGGTTTATGGCAATTCATCATAAAAATCAGCATTATGCATGTCATTGATTTGTATTATTTTGTAAAAATATATCGTTCAAAAAATAAGCATATCTCTGTCAATTTTTTGCGTCATTTGCATCGCGCAGGCGACCTACACTTATCAGGCACTACCCGTTGTATTTATGAGGATGTCATTATGAAAAAGTGCCTCACACTACTGATTGCCACCGTCCTGAGCGGAATCTCTCTCACGGCTTATGCCGCGCAACCGATGAGTAACCTGGACAGCGGTCAGCTACGGCCCGCCGGTACCGTTTCGGCAACTGGCGCATCAAACCTAAGCGATCTGGAGGATAAACTGGCAGAAAAAGCGCGCGAACAAGGCGCGAAAGGTTATGTCATTAATTCCGCAGGCGGAAATGACCAGATGTTCGGTACTGCAACCATCTACAAATAACCCCACCAACGTAACTGCATTCGCCTCTGGATGCAGTTTTCGCCTGTTTTGTAATCAAAAAACATCAAATATGAACGCAATGTAAATAAATGTATTTCTTTTTCGCGCAATGGGTGATAGAAAATCGCGTCAAGTGATAATGCTTATCAAAATTATTATCACTTGCACAAACACTATCACGGGATTAACAGTGGCATCGCATCCGCAGAGATGCTTTCTCGTGGCAGTGAAAATTTCAACATATAAGAAAAAGTCACCTGCAAAATGGAAAACAATCGCAATTTCCCTGCCAGACAATTTCATTCGCTCACGTTCTTTGCCGGTCTTTGTATTGGTATTACGCCTGTGGCACAGGCACTCGCCGCCGAAGGGCAAGCTAACGCGGATGACACGCTGGTTGTCGAAGCATCAACGCCTTCGCTTTATGCGCCACAACAATCTGCCGATCCGAAATTCTCGCGTCCGGTAGCGGATACTACCCGCACGATGACGGTGATTTCTGAACAAGTGATTAAAGATCAGGGCGCAACCAACCTTACCGACGCGCTCAAAAACGTCCCCGGCGTGGGT